>NZ_JAVRHI010000059.1:0-33183 GCF_034105845.1 Streptomyces sp. CRN 30
GCCAGCTCGCCGGGGTGCCGCCGGTGCGGCAGGTCGTCGCCCGCGTCCGTGACCTCCACCCGCATCCGGCGGGCGGCCGGCCCGTCGGCCGACCCCGTGACCTCGGCGACCAGCAGCGCGTCCGCGTCGGTGTGGACCAGCACGTTGGTGAGCATCTCCGAGACGAGCAGCACCGCCGAGTCGACCTGGTCCGCGCTGCGCCAGTCGTGCAGCAGCGCGCGCAGGTGGCGGCGGGCGCCGCCGATCCGCTCGGGTTCCGTCTGGGCGACGGTGAGCGCCGTGCGCCGCACCGGCGGCCGGCCGGACCGGGCGCCGTCGCGCCCCCGCCTCCCGCCGCCCAGCCGGCTCAGCAGCAGCACCGCTATGTCGTCCTCGCGGCGGTCGGCCAGCGGGCCGGTGGTGTGGTGGGAGGAGGGCCCGTGCACGGCCTGGACCAGGGCGTCGGCCAGTGCCTCCAGGTCGCCGTCGGGCCCGCCCTCGTGCTCCTCCAGGATCCGGCGGATACGGCTCCACCCGGTGTCCAGGTCGTGGCCACCGGTCTCGATCAGGCCGTCCGTGCAGATCAGCATGGTCTCGCCGGGCTCCAGGGCGAGCCGGGTCGTCGGGTAGTCCGCGTCCGGGTCGACGCCGAGCGGGAGTCCGCCCGCGGTCGGCCGCATCAGGACGGTGCCGTCGGGCATGCGCACCGCGGGCTCCGGGTGCCCGGCACGGGCGACCTCCAGCGCGCCCGTGACGGGGTCGACCTCGACGTACAGGCAGGTCGCGAAGCGCGGGTCGGCGTACTCCTCGTCGTACGTGATGCCGTGCAGGAAGCGCGAGGCGCGGGAGAGGACCGCGTCCGGGCGGTGGCCCTCGGAGGCGTAGGCGCGCAGCGCGATGCGCAGCTGGCCCATGAGGCCGGCGGCCCGCACGTCGTGGCCCTGGACGTCGCCGATGACCAGGGCGAACCGCCCCGAGCCGGACTTCGTGCGGGAGGTTCCCGACGGCAGCGGGATCATGTCGTACCAGTCGCCGCCGACCTGGAGGCCGCCGCCGGTGGGCACGTAGCGGGCGGCGACGCTCATGCCGGGCATCTGCGGGCCCAGGGTGGGCAGCATCGAGCGCTGCAGCCCGTCGGTCAGCTCGCGCTCCGTCTCGGCCGTGCCGGCCCGGGAGAGCGCCTGGGCGAGCATGCGCGCCACGGTGGTCAGCACGGAGCGTTCGTCGGGCGTGAAGGAGACCGGGTAGGTGAAGGCGGCCATCCACGCGCCCATCGTGCGCCCCGCGACGGTGAGCGGCAGGAACGCCCAGGACTGGCGCCCGAAGTGCGCGGCGAGCGGCCAGGAGGCGGGGTAGCGGGCGCGGTAGGCGTCCGGGGAGGGCACGTAGACGGCACGGCCCGTGCGGACCACCTCGGCGGCCGGGTAGTCCGTGTCCAGCGACATGTGGGTGAACGGTTTCTCGTCCCCCGGCTGCTGCCCGTGGTGCCCGACGACCGTGAGCCGGTCGCCCTCCAGACCGAACACGGCCAGTCCGTCCGGCGAGAAGCCCGGCATCGACAGCCCCGCCGCGACCCGCAGCACCTCCTCCGTGGAGCGCGCCTCGGCCAGCGCGCGCCCCGCGTCCAGCAGGAACGCCTCGCGCGAGCGGCGCCAGTCACCGGTGACGGGCGTGTGCGCGGCGCCCGGCGGCGGCTCCGTCACCTCCTGGAGGGTGCCCACCAGCCGGTACTGCCCGGTGTCCGGGTCCACGGCCGGCTTGGCGCGGCTGCGCACGATGCGGACCACCTGGCCGCGCGCGTCCATGACCCGCAGCCGCAGCTCGGCGATGGTGTCTTCCGCGACGGCGAGCTGGATCACGCCGTCGCTCTCGTTCCAGTCGACCGGGTGGAAGCGGGAGCGCATCGCCGCCTCGGTGAGGGTCACCGGCTCCGGCGGCAGCCCGATGAGCCGCGCGGCCTCGGCGTCCAGCGTGACGTGTCCGGTCTCGCTGTCCGCGCCCCACAGCCCGGTCGCGAGGGCGGCGAGGACCTCCCCCACGGCGGGCAGGGGCTGATCAGTGAGCATTGACCCACTTTAGGAACAGTTGATCGGGCACTGCCACCGAAGGTGGACAGGACACCCGTACGGCCCACCCGTCCCGGGCGCCCCGCGGGGCGGGGGAAACGGTGGGGAGGCGGGGAACGGGCGGCCGGTACCCTGGACAGGCCCGGGCCGTTCCCGCCTGGGCTTTCCCCGATCCGCGAAGGCTGGATGAACGACGATGCATCGGTACAGGTCCCACACCTGCGGCGAGCTCCGCGCCTCTGACGTCGGCACCGACGTCCGGCTGAGCGGCTGGCTGCACAATCGGCGCGACCTGGGCGGCATCCTCTTCATCGATCTGCGCGACCACCACGGCATCACGCAGCTCGTGGCCCGTCCGGGCACCGACGCGTACGAGGCCCTGGACAAGCTGTCCAAGGAGTCCACGGTCCGGGTCGACGGCAAGGTCGTTTCACGTGGAACGGAGAACGTGAACACCGATCTGCCGACCGGTGAGATCGAGGTCGAGGTGAGCGAGGTCGAGCTGCTCGGCGCGGCCGCCCCGCTCCCCTTCACGATCAACACCGAGGACGGGGTGAACGAGGAGCGGCGTCTGGAGTACCGCTTCCTGGACCTGCGCCGCGAGCGCATGCACCGCAACATCATGCTGCGCACGGCGGTCATCTCCGCGATCCGCCACAAGATGGTCACGCTCGGCTTCAACGAGATGGCGACGCCGATCCTCACCGCCACCTCTCCCGAGGGCGCCCGCGACTTCGTGGTCCCCTCCCGCCTGCACGCGGGCCGCTTCTACGCGCTCCCGCAGGCCCCGCAGCAGTTCAAGCAGCTGCTGATGATCTCCGGCTTCGACCGCTACTTCCAGATCGCGCCCTGCTTCCGTGACGAGGACGCCCGCGCCGACCGCTCGCCGGGCGAGTTCTACCAGCTCGACGTGGAGATGTCCTTCGTCGAGCAGGAGGACGTCTTCCAGCCCATCGAGAAGCTGATGACGGAGCTCTTCACGGAGTTCGGCGGCGGCCGCGAGGTCACCTCCCCGTTCCCGCGCATCCCGTTCCGCGAGTCGATGCTCAAGTACGGCAACGACAAGCCGGACCTGCGCGCCCAGCTCGAGCTCGTCGACATCACCGACGTCTTCGAGGGCTCGGAGTTCAAGGCCTTCGCCGGCAAGCACGTGCGCGCCCTCCCGGTGCCGGACGTCTCCGCCCAGCCCCGCAAGTTCTTCGACCAGCTCGGTGACTACGCGGTGGAGCAGGGCGCGAAGGGCCTGGCCTGGGTGCGTGTGGCCGAGGACGGCACGCTGTCCGGCCCCATCGCCAAGTTCCTCACCGAGGCGAACGTCGAGGAGCTGACGAAGCGGCTGGGGCTGGCCGCCGGTCACGCCGTGTTCTTCGGCGCGGGCCAGTTCGACGAGGTCTCGAAGATCATGGGCGCCGTGCGCGTCGAGGCCGCCAAGCGCGCCGGCCACTTCGAGGAGAACGTCTTCCGCTTCTGCTGGATCGTCGACTTCCCGATGTACGAGAAGGACGAGGAGACCGGGAAGATCGACTTCTCGCACAACCCGTTCTCGATGCCCCAGGGCGGCATGGACGCGCTGGAGAACCAGGACCCGCTGGACATCCTGGCCTGGCAGTACGACATCGTCTGCAACGGCGTGGAGCTGTCCTCCGGCGCCATCCGGAACCACGAGCCGGACATCATGCTCAAGGCGTTCAACATCGCCGGGTACGACAACGAGACGGTCGAGCGCGAGTTCGCGGGCATGCTCCGCGCGCTGCGCTTCGGCGCCCCGCCGCACGGTGGCATCGCCCCGGGCGTCGACCGCATCGTCATGCTCCTCGCCGACGAGCCCAACATCCGCGAGACGATCGCCTTCCCGCTCAACGGCAACGCCCAGGACCTGATGATGGGCGCGCCGACCGAGCTGGACGAGACGCGGCTGCGGGAGCTGCACCTCACGGTGCGCAAGCCGCAGCCGAAGTAGGGCTGAACGGTACGGCTGGGTGGCCCGGAACCGCTGTCGGTTCCGGGCCACCTGCGTACGGGGCCGTGCGGCTACCTGGCGCGCCGGAGGACCACCGTGCGCATGACGTCTGCGGGGGCCGTCTCCTCCCGTACGACCTGGAGTCCTGCCGTCCGGCACTGCTCCAGCACCCAGGTGTGGGTGAGGCGGAGCTTGCGGTAGCTGTGGGCGTCGAGGGTCCAGCCGGTCGCCGAGGCGTCGTCCCTGGTGTGGATCAGATCGTGCACGACGACCGTGTAGTCGTCGAAGTCCCCCGGGTACTCCAGGAAGCACGTCATGATCCGGTCCTCGGCGGCGCGCACCGGCAGGAAGCGGTCGGTGCCGGTGAGGGGGACGGCCAGGTCGCGGTAGGTGATCACGGCCGTGCCGTCCGGTGCGAGGGCGTTCGCGATGTCGTTGAGCAGCGCGGCCACGTCGCCTCTGGTCGGCAGGTGGGTGAGGGTGTCGCCCAGACAGACGACGGCGTCCACCGATCCCGGGCGGACCAGCTCCGACAGCGCGGTGCGCAGGTCGGCCCGTACCGGACGTACGGCGGGTGCGTCGGCGGCGTGCGGTGAGAGCTCGTCCAGCAGGGACTGGCTGAGGTCGACGGCGAGGACCTGGTCGAAGCCCAGGGCGGCAAGGGCCAGGCTGGTGTGGCCGGGGCCGCAGCCGAGGTCCACGGCGAGTGCCCCGGAGGGGTGCGCGTGAGGCGCCACTCCCCACTTCCGCAACTGTTCGCGCTGCGTCGCGGCGAGGGAGACGAGATCGCCGCCGAGCATCCAGGTGTAGTGCTCCGCGAGGAACCGGTCGTAGTGGTCGACGGCAGCGGTTGTCATGGAGGCGGGCACCCTTCCCCATCTGGTCCTCGGTGACCGGTGCGACAGATCTGACCGGTGAATGGGGAGGAATCTAGGGCGTGGTGCGGAGACGTGGGGGGCTCGCCGAACCATATTCGGATCGCCGCCCACTATGACGTCCATGGACGGCATTGATTCGGAGATCCTGGCCCATCTGCAGCGTGACGCGCGGCTCACCAACCGTGAGCTGGCCCGCCTGGTCGGCATCGCGCCCTCCACCTGCCTGGAGCGCGTTCGGGCCCTGCGGTCGCGCGGCGTGATCACCGGCTATCACGCCGCGGTGCAGCCGCGCGCGCTCGGCCGCGCGCTCCAGGCGCTGGTCTTCGCGCGGCTGCGCCCGCTGAGCCGGGACGTGATCGCCTCCTTCGAGGCATATCTCGCCCAACTCCCGGAGGTGGTCTCGGTGTTCGTCGTCTCGGGTGACGACGACTTCGTCGTCCACGTGGCCGTACCGGACATCGAGCAGCTGCACGCGTTCCTCATGGACCGCTTCAGCACCCGTCGGGAGGTCGTGAGCTTTCGCAGCTCGGTGATCTACCAGCAGACCAGTACACGGGTGCTGACATCCATGGAGTGACCGCGTGGAGTGACCGAATGGGCTACGGCATCAGGGAATCGCGCGCGGCGCGAGCGCGGCGGTAGTGGCTGACCAGTGAGGTGTCCTCGCCGACCGAGCGGGCCCAGTCGTCGAACGCGGTGCGGAGCGTGGCGGTGACTATCGCGATGAGGAGGCGTGCCTCGAGTGTCCTCGGTACGGCCTCCGTGTCGTGGTCGTCGAGTCCGGCCAGGTAGTCGTCGCTCCTCATTACCTGGGTGCGTAGCTGTTCGTCGTTCAGCACGAGGGCGTGGGCGCGTTTCAGGCGGGCGGTGACGTCCAGGCTCGAGGCGGTGAACGTGGTCAGCGAAGCGGTGATCGATTCCTCGATGTCGAAGAGCGACGCACCGGCGGCGAGATCGGCCCGGAGCCCGTCGCCCAGGACCTGGGACACCTGCCGTGCCGAGAACAGCACGGTGTCCACCTTCGTCGGGAAGTACCGGAAGGCGGTACGGACGGATACGCCCGCACGGACGGCGATGTGCTCCATCGTCGTGCCGGCGAAGCCCTGGGTCTCGAAGGCGTCGATGGCGGCGTCCTCGATCTCGCGCTCCGTCAGGGCGCGACGCCGCGCTCGGAGCCCGACCGGCTTCTGCTCTTCACTCACGTGCACCTACCTCCGCAACCCGTGACCCGTGCAGCATAACAGCGTCAGGCGTTTTGGCAGTCACTGTCAAAAGGCCCTACGCTGCCGTCATGACTCAGCATGCTGGCTCGGGCCCCGCTCTCCCGGTGCGCCGACGCAGACACGCGCTCCTGCTCTTCCTCACCGGCCTGTGGGGGCTGTGCACGGCGTTCACCTTGCTCTGCATGGTCCTGCCGACCATGCCGAACACGCTGTTCTTCAGCGTTTCCGTCCTGGCGTACACCTACAATCCGTTCCTGCTGGTGTCGGCGGTCCTCGGCGGCGTCCTGCTGTCGCTCGCTCGGAAGCGCCGGCTGCGGGTGCCCTCGATCATCACGGGCGTGCTCACGCTCGGTGTGCTCGTCGGTGTGGCCGTGCCCACCGCGCGCTTGGCCGACGTCGCGGCCGAGAACGACGTCGATCTCTCCGTCGGTCAGCTCTTCCAGGGCCCCGAGGGCGGGCTGTCGAAGCCGTCCGCCACGGCGACCTACAACCGGGTCGCCGGACAGGACCTGAAGATGGACGTCTGGCGCCCGGAGAACCAGGCCAGAGCATCCAACGCGGCCCTGATCTACGTCTACGGCGGAGGATTCTCCTCAGGGGACCGCATGAGCCGGCCGCCCTACTTCCAGCACCTCACCAGCCAGGGCATCACCGTCTTCGCCATGGACTACCGCCTCTCCACCCCGACCGACCCCAGCTACGACAAAGCCGCCGGCGACGTGAAGTGCGCGGTCGGATGGGTCCATCGGCACGCCGACCGGTACGGCGTCGACACCGACCGTGTCGCCATCAGCGGCGGCTCGGCCGGGGGCAATCTCGCCCTCCTCGCCGCGTACTCGGACGACTCCGATGCGATCTCCCCCAGCTGCGACGCCAAGGACACCTCGGTCCGCGCCGTGGTCGACTTCTACGGTCCCCCCGACCTGACCCAGCTCTACACCGGAACACCGAGCATCCCGGTCAAGGCGTCCCTCCGGCAGTACCTCGGCGGCACCCCGGACGAGCAGCCCGACCGCTACCGCTCGCTGAGCCCGGTCACCTACATCGACGCCAAGTAGCCACCGACGCTCATCATCCAGGGCCTCCACGACACCGGCGTCCAGCCGGAGGTGAGCACGTATCTCGCCGACAGACTCGACGACGCGGGAGTACCGCACGAGGTGCTGCTCCTGCCCGACACCGAGCACGGTTTCGACGCCTACTACGGCGGCCTCGCCAACCAGATCTCACAGGTACGGGTCGACCGCTTCCTGCAGAAGTACCTGATCGACTGACTCCGGGCCAGCGGGAGGGCCGGCGGGAGGGGGAGACTACCTCGCCACGAACTGCGTGAGGATCGCCTGTACCTCGTAGATGTCGACGCCCTTGGTGAACGTCTTCTGGATCGGCATGGACGCGCCGGAGAGCCAGATCTTGAGCTCGGCGTCCAGGTCGAAGGTGCCGGCGGTCTCCACCGCGAAGTGGGTGATGCTGCGGTAGGGGATGGAGTGGTACTCGGTCTTCTTGCCGGTGATGCCCTGCTTGTCGACGAGGATCAGGCGACGGTCGGTGAAGAGGATGGTGTCGCGGATCAGCAGGTAGGCGGCGTGTATCTGCTCGCCGTGCCCCAGCAGACGCGCGTAGTCCTGCTGTGCCGAGGCCGGGTCGATGCTGTGCGCGTTGCCGAACAGTGCCATGGATGGTCCCCCCTGTGCGGTTGGCTTCCTGTCGCGTGACGACCGGAATGGCCGTCAAGTACATGATCGTTACGTTTGGGGCGGGTCGTCCATCGTGGGTGCGTAGCGGGTGGGTAACAGGACTGCTACTCGTCCGTGGGGTCCGTGAAGATGTCCTCGGCTGTCGGGGCGGTGACGGCGCGTCTGAGCCAGCGGTCCAGGGTGGCTGGGTGGGCACAGCTGCTGATGTGCTTGCGGATGTCGTCGCTCACAGAGAGGCTGCGCTGCTCCAAGACGACCAACAGCGCTGCGGCGCGGCCTTGGGCACGGCCTTCGTGCCGGAGTTCTTCCGCGAGCGGTGATGAGGCGAACAAAAGGTCCTTGATCACCAGGTCCCTCCACTGCGCCAGGGCACTCGGATTACAGGCCAAGCCCTGAGCGAGGATTTCCGTCAGAACGATCTCGCCGTCGACCTCGAGGAGTGACCGTGGGGTCTGTACCAGGCTCGGCCGAAGTGGCGAGGAGTCAGGGCTGATTTCTCCTTCTCCGGGGCTGACCTCCGGTGAGCTTGGACTACTCATCCGTGAAGATGCCGGCGACCGAGGGGACGGTTACGGCGCGCAGAAGCCAGCGGCGGAGAGTCTCGAGGTCGCTACAGCCGATGATGCGCTCTCGGGCTTCTTCGGGGACCTCGATGCCACGCTGCTCCAGGATGGTCAGGACGTCCTCGGCCCGGCCCATGGCGCGGACTTCGTCTCGGACCTCGTCTCGGACCTCGTCTCGGACCTCGTCCCGGACTTCGTCTCGGACCTCGTCCCGGACTTCGTCTCGGACCTCGTCCCGGACCTCGTCTCGGACCTCGTCCCGGATTTCTTGCGAGAGGTATGACTTGTAGAAAGAAAGGTCCACGGCCACCAGCTTCCTCCACAGTTCTGCGGCTGAGTACTTGCTCACGCCTTGTGCGATGAATTCGATGATCGGTGCGGCGAGGTCGCGCGGCGTGTCCCGCAGGACGGTCGTCATTGCTTTGAGTATGACCCCGATGTCCGGGTGCGTGGCATGGGTGATGGCGCTCAGCGTGGCGAGCGCCAGGTCCTTGCGCGCCTTCGCCGGATCGGTGATCACCGGCATGTTGTGGGGGCCCGCGACCAGTGGGCGAAGGGTGAGCACCGGCCACTGCGGAGGGCCGAAATGGACCGGCCGCCCTGCCCACTCGGCGGTCGCACGATCCTGGCACACGACGAGCAGCATCGGTTGCAGCCGGTACTTCGTGAGCAGGTACGAGGCGTAGTACGCCCAGCTCGCGGGCTTGTCCGGGTCCCTCTTGCCCTGGGCCTCGACGGCGAGGAGAAACGGCTCGTCGTCCTCCGTCTCCAGCCGCAGCAGAGTGTCCACGCGGCGTTCGACCGGGCGGGTCTCGGTGAGGTCGGTCGGCATGACGACGACCGAGGTGGGCCGGGCGAAGCCGACGCCGAGCACCTCCGAGACCCCGGAGAAGAGATCCGGGAACTTCTGAAAGATGCGGTGCATCGACTCGTGCGGCGAGCTGACCATGTCTCGATTCCTGTTCAGTCCCCGCGGCAGTCGCCGCAGCGGGTGGGGCCGTCGGAGCGGAAGCCGCGGTCGCAGCCGTCGCAGTTGATCAGTGGGCGGACGGGGGGTGGGGGCTGGACGGGGGCCCGGAACGGGGGCAGCGGTGGGAGTCCCGCTGCGAGGCGGTGGGCCAGGAGGGCTGCCGGGCGGCGCAGGGGGTCCAGTGGTAGGTCCGCCGTCAGGGCGTGCGTGATGGCTGTGGGCGGCAGGTCACGTTCCAGCCAGGCGGCTACTCCTGGGGCCAGGTGTTCGGCGTCCGTGGTGGAGAGGATGAGGCGGGGGTCCCTGCGGCGGAGGCCGGTGAGTACCTCGGTGGCCGTCTGGAGGAGGGTGGGGGAGGTGTACACCGGGCGCGGTACGGGCGGGAGGGCGGCGCGGCGTGGTGGCTTCTGCTGTGGGGCTGTCGCGGCTCGGCGGGCCGGGGGCTTCGGCGGGGGCTCCTCCGGTGCATGGTTGCCGGGCTGGTTGCAGGAGACCGTGCGGGTGACGACCCGGCCGCTCTCCGTGCGTTCGCGGGTGCGGCGCAGGTAGCCGTGGGTCTCCAGTTCGCGCAGGGCTGCGGCGATACGGGTGGTGCCCTCCGGGAAGCGTGCGGCGAGGGTCTTGATGTCCACGGGGGCGCCTGCGGGGACGGACTGGATGTACACGGCCAGGCCGATGGCGAGCCCCGAGAGGTCGGGGTGCTGGGCCAGGTGGTTGCCGATCACCGTGAAGCGGGTGGTGTGGCGGGTGTTGTCGTGTTCGACGCCGCCGGGGTGGGGGTTTTTCCCGGTGATTCGGGACTTGGCGTGCGGGCGCGCGCTATGGTTTTGCGTATCCATCGGGAAGCGTCTTCTTCCTCGGTGGTCAGGCCCTCGCATTGGGATTTGCCGTCCCTGCGGGGGCCGACGTATGTCGGGTGGTTGTGCTGTGCCGCGCTGAGCGTAGGGCAGGCAACCGGGTCCGAATCCAGTTGAGTTGGGGTTATTCACTCCCGCGAGTGAGTTTGCGCTGCGGGCGGGAGGGGTGGGGCTTGGTGCGGTTTCTTCCCCTCTCGTGTTTCTTGGGGAAGACCGCCCGCATCACCGAAGTTCAGGTTTCTGGAGTTCGGTGGCGCGTCGAGTTCGGCCCGTGCGGTATTTCGGGAAGCGGGGCTTTGTTCGATGCGGTGCGTGGCCGTGACAGCAAAGAAAAGCGGCCCACGCGTCGCGCGCGAGCGCGAGATGCGTGGGCCGCTTTCGTGAACCGTACGGCTGTACGGCTGCACGGTTACGCCGTCGGCTTCTCCTCCAGGCGCGGGAACAGGACCGCGCCCTTCGTGACCGTCGAGCCGGCCGGAAGCCTGCCCCAGTCGCCCGTCTCCTGGATCCGCTGGTCCGCGAGGGCACCGAGGCCGGCCTCCGCGCCGAGGGAGTCCCAGAGCTTGGCGGAGGTGTCCGGCATGACCGGGTTCAGCAGCACCGCCACCGCGCGGAGCGACTCCGCCGCCGTGTAGAGGATCGTCGCGAGGCGGTCCCGGCCCTCCTCGGACGTGTCCTTGGCGACCTTCCAGGGCTCCTGCTCGGTGATGTAGCCGTTGACCTGCTTGACGAAGTCGAAGACCGCCAGGATGCCGCCCTGGAAGTCCAGCTCCTCCCCGATCTTCCGGTCGGCCGTCGCGACCGCCTTCGCCAGGCCGTCGTGGATCGCCCGCTCGGCGTCACCGTCCGCCGTCGACTCCGGCAGCGTGCCGCCGAAGTACTTGCCGACCATGGCGGCCACGCGGGAGGCGAGGTTGCCGTAGTCGTTGGCCAGCTCGCTGGTGTACCGGGCGGAGAAGTCCTCCCAGGAGAACGAGCCGTCCTGGCCGAAGGCGATCGCGCGCAGGAAGTACCAGCGGTACGCGTCCACGCCGAAGTGCGAGGTCAGGTCCTGCGGCTTGATGCCGGTCAGGTTCGACTTCGACATCTTCTCGCCGCCGACCATCAGCCAGCCGTTGGCGGCGACCTTGCGGGGCAGCGGCAGGCCCTGCGCCATCAGCATCGCCGGCCAGATCACCGCGTGGAAGCGGAGGATGTCCTTGCCGACCAGGTGCACGTCGGCCGGGAACGTCGAATCGAACTTCTCGGGGTTCTCGTTGTACCCGACCGCCGTGGCGTAGTTCAGGAGCGCGTCGACCCACACGTAGATGACGTGCTTGTCGTCCCACGGGATCGGGATGCCCCAGTCGAACGTCGAGCGGGAGATCGACAGGTCCTGGAGGCCCTGGCGGACGAAGTTCACGACCTCGTTGCGCGCGGACTCGGGCTGGATGAAGCCCGGGTTGGCCTCGTAGTGCGCGAGGAGCTTCTCGCCGTACGCGCTCAGCTTGAAGAAGTAGTTCTCCTCGCTGAGGATCTCCACCGGCTTCTTGTGGATCGGGCAGAGCTTCTGGCCGGCGAAGTCGCCCTCGCCGTCGAGCAGCTCGCCGGGGAGCTTGTACTCCTCGCAGCCCACGCAGTACGGGCCCTCGTAGCCGCCCTTGTAGATCTCGTCCTTGTCGTACAGGTCCTGCACGAACTCCTGGACGCGGTCCGTGTGCCGCTTCTGCGTGGTGCGGATGAAGTCGTCGTTCGCGATCTCCAGGTGCTCCCAGAGGGGCTCCCAGGCCTCGGTGACGAGCTTGTCGGCCCACTCCTGCGGGCTGACGCCGTTCGCCTCCGCGGTGCGCATGATCTTCTGACCGTGCTCGTCCGTGCCGGTGAGGTACCACACCTTCTCGCCGCGCTGACGGTGCCAGCGCGTGAGCACGTCCCCTGCAACGGTCGTGTAGGCGTGGCCCAGGTGAGGAGCGTCGTTGACGTAGTAAATGGGGGTGGAGACGTAGAACGCCTTCTCACCCTGCTTCTCGGATCCAGTGGCCGCCATGGTCGAAATCCTATCGGCCTCGCGCAGATCCACTCACGCGCGTTTCGGGTGGCGGACGGGGTGCCTCCGGTGCGCTTCCGGTGCTCCCTCGGCGTCCGTCCGCCACCCGTGGTGCGTGTCACATGGGGTGCGGCGTCACGGGCGCCAGTTCGCCAGTACGCCCTCGTAGAGCTCGTTGTCGGTCAGCTCGCGCGGGGTCTCGCCGGCCAGGAAGTGGGCGGTGTTGCCCGTCTTGAGCTTGCGGAGGTAGTCGAACGCCTTGTTCTCCGGGTCACCGAAGGCGATGAAGGAGAAGAAGAGGGACGGGTGCGACGCCGCTGCCGCGGTGAGGGCCTGGGTGGCGGGGGTCTTGGCGTCCGGGGCGCCGTCCGTCTGGAAGAGGACGAGGGCGGGGTCCCCGGTGCCGCTGTTGTCGTAGTGGGTGACGATCTCCTCCACCGCCGCGTGGTAGCTCGTACGGCCCATGCGGCCGAGGCCCGCGTGCAGCTCGTCGACCTTGTTCTCGTACTCGGTGAGGGAGAGCTCGCCGGTGCCGTCCAGCTCCGTGGAGAAGAAGACGACGTGGACCTCGGCCTCGGGGTCCAGGTGGGCGGCGAGGGCCAGGGCCTGCTCGCCGAGTGCCTGGGCGGACCCGTCCTTGTAGTACGGGCGCATGGACGCGGAGCGGTCCAGGACGAGGTAGACGCGGGCACGGGTGCCGGTGAGGCCGCGCTTCTCGAGCTCCGCACCGGCGGCGTCGTACGCGGTGACGAGACCGGGGGCGGCGGAGACGAGGGCGCTGCGCCGGGCGGCGTCGGGGGCGGTGGTTCCGGGTGCCGGTGCCTCTGTGGGTGCCTCCGTGGAGGGAGCGGGCTCGGGCTCGGTTCCGGTTTCGGCGGTGGGCTCGGGCTCGGGCTCGGGCTCGGTTTCGGCGGTGGGCTCGGGCTGGGGGGTGAAGGCGGGGACAGGGACCGGCTCCGTCTCGGGGGCGGCTTCCGGCTCGGCCTCCGGTTTCGCCTGGTCGGCGGCCGGTTCGGGCTCAGGGGTCGGCTCGGGCTCGGGTTCCGTCACCGGGGCGGGCGCCGACTCGGCGGCAGGCTCGTGGGTCGGCTCCGGCTCGGCCGCCGCGACCGGTGCGGGCGTCGACTCGGGCTCCGGCACCTGCTTGGGCTCGGTGTCGGTGACGGGCTCGGGCTCCGTGATGGACTCAGGCTTGGGCTTGGGCTCGGAAGCGGACTCCGGCTCGGCCTTCGGCTCGCTCTCCGGGTCGGATTTCGACTCGACCCCGGCAGCGGGCTCGGACGCGCGGACGGGCTCCGGCTTCGGCTGCTCGACCGCAGGCTCCTGCTCGCGGTCGGCCACCGACTCGCTGGCCGGGGCAGGCTCCGGCTCCGCCTCGGTCCTGGGCTCGGGAGTGGGCTTGGACCCGGGCGCGGGCTCCGGCTCCGCCTCGGTCTTGGACTCGGGCTCGGCAGCGGCCTCGGTCTTGGTGACCACCTCGGCCTCGGGCTCGCTGTCGGCAACCGGCTCCGGTGCCGGTGCCGGGGCGGGCTCCCGCTCGGTGGCGGGCTCAGGCGCGGGCTCCGGCTCAGCTGCCTGCTGCGACCTCGGCTCGGTCTCGGGGGTGTTGTCGGCTGCGGGCTCGGTTGCGGCTTCCGGTTCCGTGGTCTTTCCAGCGGTGGTCACCGGCTCCGCCTCGGGCGCCGTCTCGGGCTCCGCCGGGGTGGGCTCCGACTTAGCTTCCGCGTCCCGTTCCGCTTCGGCCTTGGGCGCCGTCTCGGGCTCGGGCTTCGCCGCGGGCTCCGGGGTCGGTTCCGGCTCGGCGGCAGGCGTTCGCTCCGGTTCCGGCGTGCGCGCCTGGCGGGGCTTGGGAACGGTCACGTTGTCGAAGGCCGCCGAGACGAGATCATCGGCCACGGACGAGGACGAGGTCGGCCCGGGCTCACGCTCCGATGTCGACTCCGACTCCGACTCCGGCTTCGATTCCGGCTTCGATCCCGGCTTCACTTCCGGCTCGGGCTCCGTGGACGGGGCCGGAACCTTCGCGGTGGAGTCCGCCGCGGTGCCCACGGTGGCGCCCACGGTCGCGTCCGCCGCGGTGTCCGGGCGGGACTGCGGGGCGTCCTCCGAGGTGTCGGGGACCTGCCCCGACGGATCCTGCGAAGCCTCCCGCGTCTGTTCCGCGTCGGTGTCGCGCCCCTTGCGCGAGCGGCCGAACGCGTTCCGCAGGAGAGAGAGAATGCCCATGTGCGCAACCCTTCGCATGAGTTGTAGCCCGTCGATCCCTGGCCAGGACGGACACGTAAGGTTAGCGGCCGGTGCAGGTGATCTTCCGGACGGGGAGGTTATCCGCATACCTCCGCCCCGTCCCACTGTCAACAGCGTCCAGCCCGTCCCAGGTTCACTCCGCGTTCACTCCGCGTCAGCGTGCCCGCATGCGTATGCCCCTAGCGTCACGCTGACACCGAGGGACAAATGGGGAGAGCAAAGTGCCCAAACTGCTGCCGATCATCGGGACGAACGGAGCGTCGCACCCCGGCGGGCGGTCCGCCCTGACCTGCCGGTTCCGCTGTGGTGACGCCTGCTTCCACGAGGTGCCCAACACCACCGACAACGCTTACGTCGGCGACGTCATCGCCGGCGCCCTCAGCCGCCGGTCGATGATGCGGGCCGCCGCCGTCGTCACCGTGGCGTCCGCCGCCGGTACGGCGGCCCTGACGGCCGGTGCCCCGGAGGCACAGGCCGCCGTGCCCGCCGGGCACGGCAAGGGCGAGGACAGGGACAAGGACAAGGGCGGGAAGAAGGGGAAGGCCGCCCGCGGGCTGCGCTTCACCCCTGTCGCCCCCAACACGAACGACAAGGTCACCGTCCCCGACGGCTACCGCCAGAACGTCGTCATCAAGTGGGGCGACCCCATCCTGCGCGGCGCCCCCGCCTTCGACCCGGACCGCCAGACGGCCAAGGCGCAGGCCGGGCAGTTCGGGTACAACAACGACTTCCTGGCGCTGCTGCCGCTCCCCGGTGAGCGCAACCGGCAGATCCTCGTCGCGAACCACGAGTACACCGACGAGGTGCTCATGTTCCGCGACTACGACGCGGACAACCCCACCCGCGAGCAGGTGGAGATCGGCTGGGCCGCTCACGGCCTGGGCGTCGTCGTGGTCGAGGAGGACCGGAAGACCGGCAGGCTCACCGCCGTACCCCGGCACCACCTCAACCGCCGCGTCACCGCCACCACCAAGTTCAGGATCACGGGCCCGGCGGCCGGCTCCGACCTGCTGAAGACCTCCGCCGACCGGTCCGGCCGTACGGTCCTCGGCACCCTCAACAACTGCGCGGGCGGCGAGACGCCGTGGGGCACGACGCTGCACGGCGAGGAGAACTTCAACCAGTACTTCGCCCACGGCTCCCGGACCACGGACACCCGGTACGGCATCGGCACCGGCGAGACCGACCGGAAGTGGGAGCGGTTCGACAAGCGGTTCGACATCGCGCAGGAGCCCAACGAGGTCCACCGCTTCGGGTACGTCGTGGAGCTCGACCCGCACGACCCCGACTCCACGCCCCGCAAGCACACCGCGCTCGGCCGCTTCAAGCACGAGGGCGCGACCGTGCGCCTCACCTCGGACGGCCGCCCCGTCGTCTACACCGGCGACGACGAGCGCTTCGACTACTTCTACAAGTTCGTCGGCAGCAAGCGGATGAAGAAGGGCAGCTCGCGGGCCGCCCGCGAGCACAACCTCACCCTTCTCGACGAGGGCACGCTGTACGTCGCCAAGCTGACCGGCGACTCGCCCGCCATCGAGATCGACGGCTCCGGCAAGCTCCCGAGGGACGGCGAGTTCGACGGCGGCGGCGAGTGGATCCCGCTGGCCACCGCGACCTCCCGGGGCGCCGTGTCGCACGTGAAGGGGATGACCGCGGACGAGGTCTTCGTCTTCACGCGCCTCGCCGGCGACAAGGTGGGCGCCACGAAGATGGACCGCCCCGAGGACGTCGAGCCCAACCCGGTCACCGGCAAGGTGTACGTCGCCCTGACGAACAACACCAACCGCGGTGTCGGCTCGAACGCCAAGGCGGACGAGGCCAACCCGCGCAACGCCAACAAGCACGGCCACATCCTGGAGCTCACCGAGCAGTGGAACCGGGCCGACAGCAGGAAGTTCGCCTGGACGCTGTTCCTGGTCGCGGGCGACCCCGACGACCCGGCGACGTACTTCGCGGGCTACCCGAAGGACGCCGTCAGCCCGATCTCCTGCCCGGACAACGTCGCCTTCGACGACCACGGCAACCTGTGGATCTCCACCGACGGTGCCGCCCTCGGCTCGCACGACGGCCTCTTCGGCGTCGCCACGCGCGGCGACCGGCGCGGTGAGCTCAAGCAGTTCCTGACGGTGCCGAAGGGCGCGGAGACCTGCGGCCCGGTCATCCAGGACCGGCGCGTGCTGGTGGCCGTGCAGCACCCGGGCGAGCTGGACGGGGCCTCCGCCACGAACCCCCTGAGCGCCTGGCCCGACGGCCCCGGGAAGATCAACCGCCCGGCCGTCGTCGCGGTGTGGCGCGCGGACGGGGACGACATCGGCGAGTAGGACGGGTGACCGGCCGGCCACCCGGCGGGCCCGGCGGACCTCCGGACATCCGGCCGCGACGCGTGCGGACCGTACGTACGCGCTGAGCGGGTGACGGTCAGGACCGCCGTACGACGGTGGGGGGCGCTCCTCGTGAGAGGGGCGCCCCCTTCGCCGTCAGCCACTCCCGGTACGCCGGGGCCTGCCGCGCCGTCTCCCAGTACGCCTCCCGGAGCTCGGGGAACACGGCGTCCAGGTCCTTGTCCGTGCGGGCCGCGAGCAGCAGCCGTACGCCGAGCGGGTCGCCGTGCAGACGTCGTACGGCCGTCTCGGGGCGGGACGGGGAGGTCGGCTGGCAGACGGTGACGACCTCGCCACTGGCCACCAGGAACGCGGTCGTCTGGTAGTCGCCGTGCAGGATGCGCGGGTTGAGCCCGGCGGCGCGCAGCATGCGGTGCACCGCGTCCCACTCGCCGTCGACGGTGGGGTCCACCATCCAGCGGTCCCCCGCCAGGTCGGCCAGCCGGACCACCGGGCGGCGCGCGGCCGGGTGATCGGCCGGCAGGGACACGAACTGCGGTTCGCGGTCCACCAGGACGCGCAGGCGGAGCTCGTCCGGGATGCGCAGCGGGCACCCCTCGACCTCGTGCACGAACGCGACGTCGAGCTGTCCGTCGGCGACCATGCGGAGCAGGGCGTTGGGAGAGACGTCCATCTGCAGCAGGGGCTCCTGCGAGCCCTCCCGCAGCCGGCGCAGCCAGCCCGCCAGGGCCCGGCTCGCGGTGGAGCCGATGCGCAGCTGGGGCCCGGTCGCGGCGGCGGCGCGCGCCTCGGCGACCAGGTCGCGCATCCCGGCCACGAGCGGACGGGCGCGGCCGACGACCACGCGGCCCAGCGCGGTGGGCCGGCAGCCGGTGCGTTCGCGCACGAAGAGCGCGCCGCCCAGTTCCTGTTCGATCCGGCGCAGCTGGGTGCTCAACGAGGGCTGGGCCACGCCGAGCAGGCGCGCGGCCCGGTGCAGGCTGCCGGTGTCGGCGATGGCGCACAACGCGCGTAGGTGCCTGACCTCGAGGTCCATGCTGTCGGAGACTAAAGCGGAAGCAAGCGTTTCACCAGACGCACAAACCGCATGCAATACGGGCGAGTTGCTCGATCACTTCCGGCCAAGTAGAGGCAGGAGAAGCCAGAAAGCGCGCTGATAGTCGCGTGCTATCGCCAGTTGCCATCATCACAGCCGTCACACAGCCGCCCACACTCAGCGATGACGACTTCACACCCTCCACCCCCACACCCCCCACGAGGAGTCATCGCATGCGTTCGCGCACACCCCTGTCCGCTTCCCTGTCGAAGTCCGGGCTCGCCGCGGTCGCCGCGCTCGGTGTCACGGCCCTCGGCCTGGCCACGGCGGCGCCCGTCGCCGCGGCGCCCGCGCCGGAACCCCGCTCGCAGTGGGCGGCCTACGCCGGGTCCGCCGAGGAGGCGCAGGCCAACGAGGCGTTCTTCGAGGCGGTCGTCCGGTCCGTCGCGGAGAAGCGCGCCGCGAGCCCCACCGCGGCGGCGGCCGTCACCGTCGTCTACGACGCCTCCCGGGCCCCGACCTTCGCCTCCCAGATAGCGAGAAGCACGCAGATCTGGAACAGCTCGGTGACCAACGTCAAGCTGCAGGCCGGCTCGGCGTCGAGCGCCGACTTCAGCTACCGGGAGGGCAACGACTCCCGCGGCTCGTACGCCTACACCGACGGTCACGGCGGCGGCTACATATTCCTCGACTACGCGCAGAACCAGACGTACAACTCGACGCGCGTCACCGCCCACGAGACCGGCCACGTGCTCGGCCTGCCCGACCGTTACTCCGGCCCGTGCAGCGAGCTGATGTCCGGCGGCGGCCCCGGCCCGTCCTGCACCAACGCCACTCCCAACGCGGCCGAGCGCGCCCGTGTGAACCAGCTCTGGGCCAACGGGTTCGCTCCGGCCCTCGACAAGGCGCTGGCCAAGGCCGGCCAGAAGCTCAGGTAGCGCCCTCGCACGCCACCCCCACAGGTACCCACCCCCCACAACCACACGGGTACCCACCCCCCACAGGTACGGGCCGCCCTCCGCACGGGGCGGCCCGCGCCCGTGTCCGTGTCCGCGGGGGAGCGCCCCGCCTCACCCGCGGTCGTGCAGGGCGAGGTCCACGACCACCGCGCGGTGGTCGGTGCCGGTCAGGTCGAGGAAGCGGGCCCGGTGCGCGGCGAAGTCCCGGCTCACGAGGACGTGGTCGATCTGCGTGCCCAGCGGCGGGGCCGTCCGGGCGGGCCAGGTCGGGGTGCGGGACCGTCCGGCGAGCCGGGCGCCGTCGCGCAGACCGGTGTCGAGGATGCGGCGGAAGGCCGCGTGGTCCTGGGAGGCGTTGAAGTCACCGGCGAGGATCGTGGGCGTGTCGCGGTCGGCCGCGGCGTACGAGCGCAGGGCGTCCAGTTCGCGGCGCCAGGTGGCCAGCTGTCCCGGCAGCGGCGGCATCGGGTGGGCCAGCTGGAGCCGCACCCGGTGGCCCGCGACCTCGGCGGTCGCGCCGGGCATGCCCAGGGTGCCGCGGACACCGCCGGCCGGGGTGAGCGGATGGCGGCTGAGGATGACGGAACCGTCGGAGCCGTACCCGTCGACGGCCTGCCGGTACGGGTAGGCGTCGCCCTCGCCGTCACGGCCACGGTCACCGTCATCGTCACCGGCGAAGGCGGTCGCGAGCGTGGCGGAACAGCTCTCCTCGCACTCCGGGACGAACACGATGTCGGGCCGGTGGCGGCGGACCGCGTCGACGAGGGCGTCGGTCCCCTGCCCGAACTGCACGTTGGCCGTCATCACCCGCAGCTCGGCGACGGGTCTGCCGCCCGGCTCGCCGGACTTCCCGTACGGCTCGACGAACCACGCGAGCGCCCCGAGGGCGACGACGCTCCAGACCAGTCCGAGCCGCCAGCGGGCGAGCGCGGCGAGCAGCAGGGCGGCGCCCGCGGGGGCGAGGAGCCACGGCAGGAAGGCGAGCAGCTGGGGGACCGGGGTCACGCCGTCGCTGTCGGCCGCCCGGAACCCGACGACGGCGCTCACCCCGAGGAGCAGCACTCCCGCGCACCAGGCAGCCGCCCGCCGCCCGCCGGTCCGTCTGCCGCCGGCCGCCGGCCGATCGGCCGTCACCGTGTCCAAGTCCCGGCCTCCGCCTGGTCGCTGGGTGCCCGTTCTCCCGTTCTCGTCATCTCCGTCCAAGACGGGATGCACAGGGAGAAGGTTGCCACCGTGCCTCACGGGAGTGGGCGGAACACGTCAGGGCGGGCGGCGGGCCGGGTGCGGGGCCGCCCGCCCCGCAGGTCACTTGGTCGCGTACGGGTCCCGCGTCGTGAGCAGGGACCAGATGACGAACACGCCGATGGCGATCGAGATCACCGACCAGACGGGGGCGTACGGCAGGAACAGGAAGTACTCGATGACGTAGAGCGCCGCCAGGACCACGCCCACCTTGCGGGCCCAGGACGCGCCCTTGAGCAGGCCGAGTCCCGTGACGGCGACGAGCACGCCCAGGATTAGGTGGATCCAGCCCCACGCGGTGAGGCTGAACTCGTACACGTAGTCGCCGATGAAGGCGTAGACGGTGTCACTGGCGATGCCCGCGATGCCGTTCAGGACGCTCAGCACGCCGCTGATCAGCATCAGGACGCCGGCGAAGGCGGTGCCGCCGGCGGCCAGGGCCGAGCCCTTCGGGCGGGCCGGGTGCGGAGGAGCCGAACTGGGTGACGATGCGGCGGGTTGCTGGGCCATCAGGGCCTCCTCGGCTGCGACGGCTCGTCCGCACGTCCGGGCCGGCGCCCGTGCCGGAGCAGCGGGACCGCGTTCGGCGCGAGCCGGGCGGACGAGCCGCGATACGGTCCGAACCGCCTCAGACTACTCGGGACGGGAGGAGGCACCGTGCCGCGTTGCACGCTTTCGGCCGTCCCGGGACCGGCCGCGTGACGGGGTCGGCGGTGGCCGCACGACCCCGCCGGACCGGGCCGGACCGGGATCGGGCCTGGACCGTATCGGGCCTGGACCGGTATCGGGCCTGGACCGGTATCGGGCCCGGACCGGGATCAGGCCTGCACCCGTGTCGGCTCCTCGGCCGGGCCCGCCAGGGGCTCCACGGGCACCTGCCGCGCGCGTCCGCGGCGGCCCGTGACCCACGCGGCCAGCGCCACGGCCGCGCCGAGCACCACCAGCAGCCACGTCACCACGCGCAGCGTGGCCGTGAGGGCGTCGTAGACCGCGGCCGCCGCCGCGCGCGACAGGTCGGGCGGCAGGTCGGTGAGCGTCAGCCGGCGTCCCAGGGCCACCGCCACTCCCAGCAGGGCGCCGCCCAGCGCCGTACCGACGCCCGTCGCGAACAGCGCGCGACGGCGGCGGGCGGCCACCAGGACGCCCGCGACGGCCAGCGTGGCGGCGAGCGACGGCAGCCAGAACGCGGTGAGCTCCAGCACGCGGTACCCCTTCCTGAGCCGGTCCAGATCGTCCGACGACAGGACGGTCACCTCGGTGTGGCCGACCGGGATGCGGTGGGCGAACGGGACGCCGTCGCGCACGAGCTGCTGTTTGACGCGTTCGGCGACGGGCGCGACGTCGAGCGTCACGTCACCCCCGCCGTCGCCGTGCACCGCCCGCATCACCGCGGCGTGCGTGGCCCGGTTCGCCTCGCCCCAGGCCATGCGGAACGCCTCGGTGCGGGTGAAGGACCGTACGGCCTGGTGCGTGAACGAGCGGACCGGCCCGTCGAGCGCGGGACCCACCCGGACCTCCCGCATGATCCCCTCGGTCACCGCGTCCGCGACCGCCTCCCGCACGGCCGGGTCGGCGGCCAGCGGGGCCGTCGTCGCCGCGTACCGCGCCGGGTCCCCGATCCCGTACGTCGCCCAGCCCGCCAGCGCGCCCAGCGGCGCGAACAGGCAGGCGAGGGCGATCAGGACCGGCGACAGGTAGCCGGGGACGACGCGTCGGAGCACTCCTCCAGGCAAGACCCGCGGGGTACGGCGGGCGAGCGGCCGGACCGGGCATGCCTGCATATGGCCGCACAGGTCAAGCCGAACGGGGAGCCGGGGGGAACCAGTGCGGGGGCTCGTGCGGGAAGTCGCGCGGACTGTCAGATCCGGCGGCCCTCCGCGTTCCTGTGGTGGTAGTAGCGGTACCAGGCCACGATGGACACACCCACCGCGATCAGCACCGACTGGAGCGCGGCCCGTAGGACCGTCCCTCCGTTCTGGCTGTAGACGAAACCGTAGGCGATCCCCGCGAACGCCCCCCACAGTGCGGCGTGCGGTTCGCGCCGCAGCCGCTGCGCCGCGGCACGCACGGCGCCGTAGAGGACCACGAACACCACGGCGCTCAGGAAACCGAAGAGCCAGTTCCCCGCCGTGATGGGACCGGCGTCGCGGTCGAGGGCCGCCACCCAGTAGCCGTAGACGAGACCGGTCACCACGGGGAGCGCCCAGCGCATGATCCGGTGGGTGCGTTCGCCGAAGACGTCCGGCGGCGGTGCGGTGGCGGCGGGCAGCGTCCGGCGCGTGTCCGGCGCGGGTGTCGCGTGAGCCATGAGGGAATTCCTCTCTCTCGCCCCCGACGTCCCGGGCGCGTCCCCGTGTCCAGGGCGCACCCCCGGCTTCCAGGGCACACCTCGCGCGAACGACTGGCAAGTCGAGGTGGCCGGTACGGGGTGGCCGATACGTGGTGGCTGGTCCGGTTCGTCGGGTCCGCGGTGCCTACCGGGACATCGCCTGTTCGCACCCGCACCGGTTACCGTGCTGCCGTACGTGATCGATGGGGGAGGAACGATGCCCGGAACCGTCCTGCTGCTCGCGGCCTCGCCCGCGGGCAAGGGCTGCCTGGTGGACGCGGCGTCCGTGCTCCCGGTGCTCGCGGCCGTCGCCCCGCCGGTGCTGGCCGGCACGGAGACCGCGAACGTCGTCGAGCTGGCCGACCCGCTGGACCCGCAGGCGGTCCTGACCCGGCTGCGGGCCGCCGCGGGCACCCCCGGTCCGCTGACCGTCTTCCTCACCGGCCAGCTCCAGCTCGACCGCCGCCAGCACCTGCCCCACCTCGCGCTCGCCCGCACCACCGCGGCCACCGTCCGCTACACCGGTCTCCCCTGGCACTGGCTCCGCGAGGAGCTGCGGTTGCGTCCGCCGGGCACGACCACGCTCTTCGCCGACCTGCACGCGGACGCCGAGACCTGGCAGCGGTTGCGCTCCCTGACCCTTGACGCGGGCCCCGCGGTGGCCGTGCTCGGGCGCGTCGCCCCGCCCCCGCCGCGCCGCACGGTCGCGCAGCCCCTGTACATGAAGACGGTCGCGACAATCCTGCGCAGCGGCCACCGCCCGCCGCCCGCGGAGCTGCACCAGCAGGTCCTGGCCCGTATCGCCAGCAAGGACCCGGGCTCGTACGGGGACGTGGTGCTGTCCTCGGAGGCGATGGCGCCCGCGGGCGGGGTCGGGGTGTTCGGCGGTACGGTCCCCGTGGGCGTCGCGCGGGGTTTCCCTCCGGCGGGTGTCGCGCCCGGTTCCCCTCCGGCGGGCGTTCCGCACGGCGCGACCGCGCCTCCTCCTGTCCCGGCCTCCGCGCCTCCCGTCCCGGCCTCCGCGCCTCCCGTCCCGGCGCCCGCGAGTCCGCCGCCTCCGCCCTCGTACGGGCCCTCGAATCCCCTCCCTGGCGACCCGGCCGGCCCTTCCGGCCGTTCCAGCCAGGTCAGGCCGGTCAGGCCGGTCAGGCCGCCCGTGGTCACCACTCCCGGCTCGGGTGAGGCGGTCAAGTCCGTGCTGGGTGCGGCGGGCGCGGTGGGCGCGGTAGTCGAACCGAGTGCGGGCAAGGTGGCCGAACCGATCGCGGGCCAGGCGTCCGGGCCGGGTGCGGTCGACGCCTTCGCGTGGGCTTCGGACGGGGACACCTACCTGGTGCCGGGACAGATCATCGACGTGGACCAGTCCAGGGCCGCCGGGCCGGAACCCGACCGGGCCGCCGAGATCCCGCCGGACGACGACCCGCACGCCGCCATCACCGCCGCCGTCCAGGCGGAGCGCCACGACGAGGCCGACGGGCTGGCCGCGCGGTGCGAGCAGGACGCACGGCAGTCGCACGGGCCCGCGTCCGAGGAGGCGCTGCACTGGTCGGAGGTCCGCGCGGACCTCGCGATGTTCGCGGGGGACGCGGTGCGCAGCTGCCGTACCTGGCTGACGGTCGCCACCGCGCGGATGGGCGCGGGCCAGGCACCGGACGCCCCCGCCGTCGAGACGGCCGTCGACCGGGCCCACCACCAGTGGAGCCAGGTCGAGGACGGGACACAGGCCCGTGACCTGGGCGCCGCCCTGCTGGGCTTGCGTCAGCAGGTGCCGGGCAGGCGGGCGGGGGCGCTGCGGCACGTCCAGCGGCGCCTGACGGCGCTCGAGATCGAGACGCAGGTGCTGGGAACGGCCGAGCAGGCGCCCGGTGTGTTCACCGGCACCGGCTCGGGCTCCTAGGAGCAACGTACGGCGGTCACGGCGGTCGCCGGGTCAGTGCGGCCGCACCACGTTGGCCGCGGTGACCAGGGCGGCGACCGCGAGCAGCGCGGCGCCGAGCGGGCGGGCGTGGCGGGACAGCAGTTGTCGGAGCACGGCGACCTCGCAGACGAGAAGCGGGGACAACGGCGACAGGGCCACGGCACCGCAGCTGGCGACAGCGGCGCGTTAAATCGGCTTAATGCGTTGCTTAACGTAGGGGCTCCGCGCGTCAACAGCAAGGGTGTGTCCAAGAGTTGGAAGAAAGCGCCGGCCCAACTCCGCTTACTGGCATGCTTGAGCCATGCCCGAGCGCGACGACCCGGAGACCATCGGGCGCAGAGTCCAGCACCTGCGCGCCCAACGCGGTCTCACCCAGCGGCAGCTGGCCGAACCGGCCTACACGCCGGCTTACATCTCCACCGTCGAGGCCGGGCGGGTGCGCGCCTCCGACGAGGCGCTGAACCACATCGCCGGCCGCCTCGGCGTCGCCTACGAGGAGCTCGCCACCGGCCGTCCCGCCCACCTCGCCACCGAGCTGCGGCTGCGGCTGACCGACGCGCAGCGCACGCTCACCACCGGTGAGGCCCAGATCGCGGCCGAGGCGTACGCGACGCTGCTGAAGGAGGCCGAGGAGTACGGGCTCGCCGCCGAACAGGTCGCGGCCCTCCTCGGACTCGGCGAGTGCGGCCTGGACACGGGCGACCTGACGGCGGCCCTCGGCTACTTCGAGCGCGCCGAACGGGCGCTCGGCGACGCCCCGCTGCCCGCCCGCGTCCCCGCCCTGCGCGGCCGGGTGACCGCCCACTACCTCGCCGGTGAACTGCGTTACGCCTGCTACCTGCTGGAATCCACGCTCGACGAGCTCAACCGCGGCGGGCTGCACGACCCCGACGCGCTGCTGCTGCTCTACTCGAGCGCGATCGCCCCGTACATGGACATGGGCGCCCACGCGCGCGCGGCACAGGCGGCCGAGCTCGCCCTGGCGCTCGCGCCGCAGGTCAAGGACCCCGCGCTGGTGGCCCGCATGCACCGCCAGGTGGCCCGCACGCTGATCGCCGAGGGGCGCACCGCCGAGGCGGACGCCTCCCTGGCCAAGGCGGCCGAGCTGTACCGCCAGCTCCAGATCCGCACCGAGCTCGCCAACTGCCACTGGATGCGCGGCTACCTGTACGCGCAGAACGGCGAACTGGAGCGCGCGGAGAGCGAGATGCGTGAGGCGCGCACCATGCTCGCCGCGAAGCGGGCCACGCTCTACAACAGCCAGGTGACGGTGGAGCTCGCCGACGTGCTGCGCCGGCGCGGCAAGTCGGAGGAGGCCGCCGAGCTGCTCCGCGAGGTGCTCGGCGACCTGTCGCCCGAGCGCGGCGCCGTCCACTCCGCCGCCGCCCACCGCCTGCTCGGCATCATCGCCGAGGACGCGAAGGACACCGAGACCGCCGAGGAGCACTACGTCCGCGCGCTCAGCCTGCTGGAGCGCGCCGGGGCCGCCGGTGACCTGGCCGATCTGTGCCGGCTCCTCGGCGACCTGCTGCGCCGCACCGGCCGGGTGGAGGCGGCGCTGGACGCGTACCGCACGGGACTCGGCCACCGCACGGCACCGGGGACCACGACGCTGGGACCGGCCCCGGCCCAGCCGCCCCTGTGACCTCTTGTGATCCCCCTGTACGGGGGCACAGGGCCGGTGGTTAGCCTGCGGTGAGCGCAGGAGCGCGACAGGGCGGGCGGAAGCAGGGCGCGTGGAGGATCAGCGGACCGAGGACCGCGGTGTGGCCCGGGACGGGGCCCAGGAAGGAAGCCGGGACCGCACCGGGGACCGTTCCCGCGCCGTGGCCCGGAACGTGGCCGACGGTGTGCGCCTCGGCGTGCGTGCGCTCGTGTACGCCGTCGTCGGCGGTACCGCGCTCGTCGCCATCGCCACGGTCGTCTCGGTCCTCGGGCCGATGGTCGCCATGGACCTCGCCACGCCCGCGATGGCCGCCTGGTGGACGGTGTTCACGGCCGTGGTCGTACAGGGCGTGCCGTTCCTGCTGCTGGGCACGCTGGTGTCGGCGGCGATCGGCGCCTTCGTGCCCGAACGGGTGTTCAGCCGGGTGCTGCCGCGCAACCCCGCGCTCGCCGTCCCCGTCGCGGGCGCCGCGGGCGTCGTCCTCCCCGGCTGCGAGTGCGCTTCCGTGCCGGTGGCCGGCAGCCTGATGCGCCGCGGAGTGGCGCCGGCCGCCGCGCTGGCCTTCCTGCTCTCGGCGCCCGCGATCAACCCGGTGGTGCTGATCGCCACCTCCATCGCCTTCCCCGGCCAGCCGTCGATGGTCCTCGCCCGGCTGCTCGCCTCGCTCGCGGCGGCCGTGGTGATGGGCTGGCTGTGGGTGCGCTTCGGCAAGGAGGAGTGGCTGCGGCTGCCGAAGCGCCAGGAGGCGCCGGCGGCCGAGGCCACCGGGCGGCACTCCCGCCTCGACGACTTCCGGGCCGGACTCCAGCACGACTTCCTGCACGCGGGCGGGTTCCTGGTGGTGGGCGCGGCCGCGGCGGCGACCTTCAACATCGTCGTCCCGCGCTCCGTCCTCGACGTCTTCACGGACTCGCCCTGGCTGTCCGTCCTGCTGCTCGCGGTGCTGGCCGTGGTGCTGTGCGTGTGCAGTGAGGCGGACGCCTTCATCGCGGCCTCGCTGACCGGCTTCTCCCCGACGGCCCGGCTGGCCTTCATGGTGGTCGGGCCGATGGTGGACCTGAAACTGGTCGCCCTGCAGGCGGGCACCTTCGGCCGCTCCTTCGCCCTGCGGTTCTCCGCGGCCACCTGGGTCGTGGCGGTGACCAGCAGTGTCCTGGTGGGATGGTGGCTCCTGTGAGGGGATCCCTGTGAGACGGTACGGTCCGGCGGTCCTGCTCCTGCTCTGCGGTGCGGCGATCCTGCGCATCTCGCTCCTCAGCGAGCTGTACCTGCGGTACGTGCAGCCGGGGCTGCGCCCGTTCCTGATCGCGTCGGGAGTGCTGCTGGTGCTGCTGGGGGCGGCTGCGGGGTGGCGGGCCGCCCGGGACCGGGAACGGCACCGGGACCGGGATCGGGAGGAGCACTCCGTCGAGACGCACTCCGACGAGACGCACGCGCACTCCCACGGCCCCCGGGTCGCCTGGCTGCTCGCCGTCCCCGCCCTCGCCCTCCTCCTCTTCCCGCCCCCGGCCCTCGGCTCCTACAGCGCGGAGCGGGAGGCGGCGAAGTACGCGGCCCAGGGCGTCGGCACGTTCCCGGAGCTCCCGGCCGGGGACCCCGTCGACCTCACCCTGGGCGAGTACACCTCCCGTGCGATCTACGACAGCGAACGGTCGCTGGAGGGCCGCACGGTCCGTATGACGGGCTTCGTCACCCAGGACGGGGACGGGGACGGCGGAGGGGACGGCGGAGGGGACGGCACCGGGTCCGGTACCTGGTACCTCACCCGTCTCCTCGTCTCCTGCTGCGCCGCCGACGCCGCCCCGTACAAGATCGAGATCCGGGGGGCCGACGCGCCGCCCGCGGACACCTGGGTCACCGTCACCGGCACCTGGCTCCCCAAGGGCACCCTCGGCTCGGACGAGGCCTGGCCCCCGGTCCTGGACGCGGCCTCGGTGACGAGGGTGGACGAGCCGCGGAACCCGTACGAGAAGCGCTGACCACGAGATCACGAGATCACGAGGGCGTCCCGCGTACGCCGGCCGTGGGAGTCCCTCACTCGTTGGCAGCGCCCGACTGGTCGGCGGTCGCAGGTGGTGCTGCGGTGGACGGAACGTCCCGTCCGCGTCCGCGAAAGGCCCCGGCATGCACCGTCCGTACCGTGTTCTCGTTCCGGCGCTCACCGCCGTGGTGCTCGTCGGCGCGGCGGCCTGCGCGCAGCGCGGCGAAGGGTCCGCCTCGGGGACCCGGTCCTCCGCGGCGGACCGGGCGAGCCCCGCCGCCTCGCCCCCGGCCGCCCCCGCCCTGACCGACGCCGACGCCGAGGGCGCCCTCCTGCGTGCGGAGGACCTCGGCGGGGCCTGGGCCGGCACCGAGGGCGCGGCCACCTGGCGCGACGGGCTGCTCAAGGGCAGGGCGGACCGCCCCGAGTGCCAGGAACTGCTCGACGGTGTGTACGCCGAGGACCTGCTGGGCGCGCCCAGCGGCGGTTCGGCGGCCGTGGGCTTCGACGACGGCGAGTACGGGGCCCAGCTGCGCCACCGGGTCGGCCAGTACAAGCAGAGCGCCGTGGACGCACGGCTCGGCCGGCTGCACGAACTCACCGACGAATGCGCCGCGTTCGGCGTCACCGGAGGGGACGGGCGCACGCACGACGTCCAGGTCGGCCCGGTCGGCCTCCCCGGTGCCGGCGACGCGCGCCAGGGCCTGCGGATGACCGTGAGCGGCGGGGTCGAGGGCGAGGAGGGCCCGCTGACGCTGGACGTCGCCGCCGTACGCGTCGGGGACGGCGCCGCGCTCCTCACCCACGGCGGTCTGTACGGCGTCGACGACACCACCACCCAGCAGGCCTTCGAACGGGGCGCCCAGCGGCTGAGCGACACCCAGGAGGCCCGGAAGGCGGGCAGGACCGAGAAGGCGGAGAAGAAGCAGGGCACGGAGGAGACCGAACCGCCACCCGACGGTGAGCAGGACGAGCAGGACGAGCAGGACGAGCCGGACGAGCAAGGTGAGCAGGACGGTGGAGACGGCCAGTCGGCCGACCGGTACGACGCCCAGGAGGGCGACGACTGGCGGAGCGACTGGCGCAACGGCCGGCAGGACGACCGGTGAGGCGCTGAGGGCGCTCAGTCCCCCGGTGCCGCCTTCCGCAGGCTGGTGATGCAGGTGGTGAGGGCCTGCTGGAGGGCCTCCAGGCGTTCGAGCATGTCGGCCTCGTAGATGTCGTCGAGGCCGCCCGCGTCCTCGAGGTCCTCGAACGTCAGCTCCTCGAACACCTTCGTGGCCCGCTGGAGGCTGCTGTAGAACTTCGTGCGGCGTTCCTGGACGCGCAGCTCCGGGTCGTCCTCCACGGTCCGCACCACGAGCGACTTGACGGTGTCGTACGCCTCCGTCGCCCACTCGCCGGGGTCCTCGCCCTCGTCCAGCTCGTCCAGCAGGGACAGCCGGCGCTCGGCCTCGGCCCGCAGTTCGGCGGGCGCGTCGATCGTCTGTCCCGCGGGGGTGCGCACCTGGCCGCTGTCCACGATCTGCCGGACGTAGCCGATGCGGTCGGCGGAGCGGCTCTCGGTGGCCACCGCCTTCTTCAGCCCGTCGGTGCGCACCACGTCACGGGCCAGCTCCGCCTGGAGCGACGGGTCCTCCCGGATCCGGTCCAGCAGCGCGGCGCGCGCCGCCTGAGCGGTGGAGGGGTCGGCGAGGATCGCGGCCCGCAGCGCCGTCGGGTTCTCGGCGACCTCCAGGGCCTTCGTCGGCCGGATGCCCTCCGCCTCGGCGGACGCCGTGATCGCGGCGCCCCGGTCGGAGGACGCGCCGGAGCGGGAGGAGTAGTACGCCGGCCAGTCGTCCGCGTCCGGCAGGTCGGTCTCCACGCCCACGGCCAGCGCCTCGAAGTGCGGGACCAGCCCGTCGTCGGCCGCCTTGTCCCACGCCCTGTAGTAGCGCATGACCCGGTCCGCGGAACACCCGGCCAGCTCGGCGAACTCCTTCGCCGACACCTTCGGCGTCTCCCCGGCCGCCTGCCCGCCGGGCCGCACGCTGCGCGCCACCTTCAGCGCGAACGCCCAGCCGCCCGTGCGCGCGTACACGCCGAACTCCCGGGCGTCCCGCGCCACCGACTCGTGCACGGTGGTGGCGGACGGCTCGGCGCCGGGCTCGGTCCAGTAGCCCTCGGTCAACACACACTCCCTGGAGATACCTACGACAACCAGCGGGACGTGCATGCTAGCGGGCCCGGCTCAGGGCTCGATGAGCCCCACCCGGATCGCGTACCTGGTGAGTTCCAGCCGGTCCCGCAGGCCGAGCTTGTGCAGGAGGTTCGCCCGGTGCCGCTGCACGGTCTTGGCGCTGATGACCAGGATGTCGGCGATCTCCTTCGAGGAGTGCCCCTCGGCGACGAGCTTGAGCACCTCCTCCTCGCGGGCCGTCAGGATCCGTTCCGGTTCCTCCTCGCCCTGGCGGACGCGGTCGAGGTAGTGGCGGATGAGGGCGGTGATCGCGCCGGGGTAGAGGAACGGTTCGTCGTTCACCGCGGCCCGGCAGGCGGCGACCAGGTCGCGGTCGGCCACCGACTTCAGGACGTAACCGCAGGCGCCGGCCTTCAGCGCCTGGAAGAAGTACTGCTCGTTGTCGTGCATCGTCAGCATGAGGACGCGCAGGCCGGGATGGGCGGCGGTGAGTTCGCGCGCGGCCTGCAGACCGGTCAGCCGGGGCATCGCGATGTCCAGGACGGCCAGGTCGACGTCGTGGTCGCGGGCCATGGCGACGGCCTCCGCACCGTCCCCGGCCTCGGCGGTCACCTCCAGGTCCGGTTCGCGGTCCAGGATGAGCCGCACCCCGCGACGCACCAGCGCGTGGTCGTCGGCGAGGAGGATGCGGATCGCGGACGTGTCGGCCATGGTCACCGGTGTTTCTTCCTGGGTGCGGGTGCGGGTGCGGGTGCGGGTGCGGATCCGGATACTGATGTGGGTACGGGGTCGGGGTCGGGGTCGGGGCCAGGGCCGGGCAGGTCGGGGACGGTGGCCGGAACCGATGCCGGGGCCGTGGCCTCGCTCCGGGCCGGTACCGTCAGGCGGATCCGCGTGCCGGCCCGCGGGGCGGAGACGATGTCCAGCGTGGCGCCGATGAGCAGGGCCCGTTCGCGCATGCCACGGATGCCGGCGCCCTCGGAGGCGGCGCCGGTGCCGCGGCCGTCGTCGCTGACGGCGAGCACCACCGAGCCGTCGTCGGCGTCCCCGGCCCGGCGCAGGCTCACCTCGACACCGTCCGCGTCGGCGTGGCGGGCGGCGTTGGTCAGGCTCTCCTGGGTGACGCGGTAGAGCACCAGTTCGGTCTCATGGTCCAGCGCGGGCAGCCCGGGGTCGAAGCGGCGCGACACGCGCAGCCCGGTGTGGGTGGAGAACTCGGTGGTGAGCGAGGTCAGCGCGCTGACCAGGCCCAGGTCGTCCAGCACGCCCGGGCGCAGCCGGCGCACCAGCCGGCGTACCTCGTCCAGGCTCTCCCGAGTGGTCTCCTGGGCCTGCCGCAGGTCGCCGCGGAGTGGCTCGGGCGCCTCGTCCGCCGCCCTCTTCAGGCCGAGCAGCACCGCGGTCATCGTCTGCCCGACCTCGTCGTGCAGTTCCTGGGCGATACGGCTCCGCTCCGCCTCCTGGGCCTGGAGGGCGCGGGCACTGCTCGACGCCCGCTCACCCTCCAGACGCTCCAGCATCGCGTTGAAGGTGCGGATCAGCTCGGCGATCTCGCGGTGGCCGTGCACGGGGAGCCGCTGGCCGGGGCGGAGCAGGTCGACGGTGGTCATCAGCCGGGTCAGCCGGTCGAGCGGGGAGAGCCCGATCCGCAGCAGGGCCGCGTTGGCGACCAGCAGCAGGGCCAGGCCGATCACCAGGATGACCGCCTCGGTGAGCAGGACCGGTACGGAGACGGTCACCGGAGCCAGCAGCAGCAGTGCCGTGGCCGTGACCATCACCACGGCGTTCAGTCCGAAGATCCGCCAGAACAGGGACACCGGGATCGCGCCTTCCTCTCCTCGGCCGGCCTCCGTCGCCGCCCGCCGGCCACGGTCCCGCCGAGCTGGACCCCGGTCCCGATCAGCTGCTGATCCGGACGGAGCCTGCCGCCAGCCTGCCCGCCGCGGCGGGCGGAGTCGATGGGTGGCCGCCCCCATTTCACCGGCCACCGGCCGGCCGGGACACCGGCGTACGCGGACGGGTCCGGGCCTCACGGATGGGTGTCACCGCCGATGGGCAGCGGACGCAGGATCGGCCAGGCTGGGAGCATGGCCCCCCGACCGGACCTTCGACCGTACCGTCACCGCCCGGACCACCGCGCGGATCTTCGGCGAGGAACCGGCCTCCCGGAATCGGACCACGGACAGGAGCCGTGTCGCTGCCCGGGGCCGAGTACGCCGGGGGCCGGTGCGCCCAGGACCGTTCGGGGCGTGCGGCTGGGCCGGGCTCGGTCGACGGGAACGGTGAAGCGGTGATGACCCAGCGAATGATCGGTGACCGCGGCGCGGTCCTGTCCCCCGAGGACCTGGCCGCGCTCCGGGAGAACCTGCACGAGCAGCGGCTGTTCCGCCAGGAGCAGCTGGGGGAGATCGGGGCGGCCTCCGCGGCGCGCACGGAGGACGTACGGGACCGGCGGACCGCCGGGCAGCTCGAGGTCAGCGTCAAACTGGCCGCGTCCGCCCGGATGGTGCTGGCCGACGTGGAGGCGGCGCTGGACCGCATGGACCACGGCCGTTACGGCTCCTGCCACCTCTGCGTGCGGCCCATCGACCGCGACCGGCTGATGATCGTGCCGCAGGCCCGCTACTGCGCCCGCTGCCAGCAGGTGAAGGAGGCCGGCCGGTGACCGTGACCCCCCACCCCCGTCCCCCGGCAGGGCCGCTGGCCCGGCGCTGACGCGCACTTCCGCCGACCCGACCCGCCCCGCCCTTCGCGCCTCCCGCACGGCCGCCCTCCTCGCGGCACACCTGGCCGCACTCGCCCCACGGGGCCACTTGGCGATCTTTTTAGTTGTGCACAACTCAATAGCGGACTAGGTTTCTTCTCGTGCCGCCGCCTCCGGCGAACACCGTCGAGCGGGCCTGCCCGCGGCACCCGATCCGAGGAGACAGCCATGTCCGCATCCACCGAGCCGCAGCAGCCGGTTCTGGAGCCCGCCGCGCAGGAGTTCGTCGAGGCGACCGCGAACCCGCCGTACCTGTTCGACCTCGGTCCGGTGGAGGGCCGCAGGACGGTGGACGAGG
>NZ_JAVRHI010000060.1:0-31209 GCF_034105845.1 Streptomyces sp. CRN 30
CGCTCCTTCACCGAGGACGGCTTCTACCGCACCGGCGACATCGTCCGCCGCACCCCCACCGGCCACCTCGTCGTCGAGGGCCGCGCGAAGGACCAGATCAACCGCGGCGGCGAGAAGATCGCACCCGAGGAGGTCGAGAACGTCATCCTCGGCCACCCGTCCGTGCACGACGTCTCCGTGGTGGCCGTGCCCGACGAGTTCCTCGGCGAGCGCACCCTCGCCTACGTGATCCCGCGCGAGGGTGCGGAGCCGCTCAGGGCGAAGCACATCAGGGCGTTCGTCCGCGAACGCGGCATAGCCGCCTACAAGGTCCCCGACCTGGTGGAGTTCGTCGACGCCTTCCCGCGGACCGGCGTGGGCAAGGTCAGCAAGAAGCACCTGCGGTCGGCGGCGGCCCCCTCCCCCGCCGAGCCGACTTAGGCTAGCCTAACTTTCGCGATCGAGGTCGCCGCGGCCGCCCCGGGCCCCCCTTACGGTGCGGCCGGTCTCCGGCGCCCCCGCCGCCCCGTCGGCCGCCCGCGCACCCGGCGCGCACCGCTCGACCGTCCGCGGCCCCAGCTCCAGGGAGAGTCACATGACCACGCCCGAGCACGCCCCGCACACCGACACCACGCACCCCACCGAGTCCCCCGACGTCATCGTGGTCGGCGGCGGCCCCGGCGGCTCCACCACCGCCGCCCTGGTCGCCATGGCCGGCCACAGGGTGCTGCTGCTGGAGAAGGAGACCTTCCCCCGCCACCAGATCGGCGAGTCGCTGCTCCCGGCGACCATCCACGGCATCTGCCGCTTCCTCGGCGTCCACGAGGAGATGGAGAAGGCCGGGTTCATGCCCAAGCGCGGCGGGACGTTCCGCTGGGGCACCAACCCCGAGCCGTGGAACTTCCTCTTCGCCTACTCGCCCTTGATGTCCGGCCCGACCTCCACGGCCTACCAGGTCGAGCGGATGAAGTTCGACAAGATCCTGCTCGACAACGCCCGCCGGGTCGGTGTCGACGTGCGCGAACGGTGCGCGGCCGTCGCCACGCTGACCGAGGGCGACCGCGTGACGGGCCTGCGCTGGACGGACGGCGACGGCCGCACCCACGAGACCTCCGCGCGGTACGTGGTGGACGCCTCCGGCAGCAACAGCCGGCTGGCCCGCACGGTCGGCGAGCGCAACTACTCCGACTTCTTCCGCAACGTCGCCCTCTACGGCTACTACGAGGGCGGCAAACGGCTGCCCGGACCCGACGCGGGCAACATCCTCTGCTGCGCCTGGGACGACGGCTGGTTCTGGTACATCCCGCTCACCGACACGCTCACCAGCGTCGGCGCCGTGGTCAACCGCTCCCGGGCCGGTCTCCTCTCGCGCGACCCCGAGGCCGCCATGAAGGGGTTCATCGAGCGCGCCCCCATGATCAAGGACTACCTCTCCGACGCCACCCGGGTCACCGAGGGACCCTACGGCCGGCTGCGCGTCCGCAAGGACTACTCGTACGCCATGGAGCGGTTCTGGCAGCCCGGGATGGTGCTGGTCGGCGACGCGGCCTGCTTCGTCGACCCGGTCTTCTCCACCGGCGTGCACCTCGCCACCTACGGCGGCCTGCTGGCGGCCCGCTCGCTGAACAGCGTGCTCGCGGGGAACCTGGCGGAGGAGCGTGCCTTCGGCGAGTTCGAGCGCCGCTACCGCCGCGAGTACGGCGTCTTCTACGAGTTCCTCCTCGCCTTCTACGACATGCAGCAGGGCGAGGACTCGTACTTCTGGCAGGCGCGCAAAGCCTCCCGGGCCGACGCCACCGACCTGCGGGCCTTCGTGGAACTGGTGGGCGGGGTCTCGGCGGTCGGCGCGGGCGAGACGGCGCTGATGGACCCCGAGGCCCTCAGGGAGCGCTTCGGCGCCTCGTCGAAGGAGCTCGCCGACGCGGTCGACCGGACCGGGCCGATGCAGACGGAGAGCGGCGAGCGGATGGGCGAGCTGTTCGGCACGCAGGTGGTGACGGACGTGATGCAGGGCATGAACGAGATCCAGGCGCGCGCCTCGCTCGGCGGCACCACCAGTCTCGAACGCCCCCTTTTCACCGACGGGTTGGTCGCTTCCGCCGACGGGCTCGGATGGGTCCTGCCCTGACGGGTCGTCACCGGGACAACACGGACAGCGTGTTGTTGCCCCTTGCCAGACAGGCCCCCACTTAGGTTAGCCTTACTTCGCTTGTGGCAAGGACCTGTTGATCGGCGGCACGCCCTCGGGCACCGGAGAAAGGGATTCGCCAACGTGTCCGTATCCGCACTGGTGCGTCCACTCCCGGAGCACCTCTCCGCCGACCTGCTGGCGGCCTACCTGACCGGTTCGTTCTACTTCTCCTCGGGGCGCGGCACGCTGCTCGCCGACGGTGTGCACGCCCGGGTCCGCCCCGGGCACGGCACCCGGGCCGCGGCCGCCGCCGAGGCGCTGGACGCGGCCGTCGCGGCGGGACTGTCCGACCCCGTCGTCGTCGGGGCGGTCGGCTTCCGCCCGGACGACGAGGCCGGCCTGGTGGTGCCCGCCCTGGTGCGGCGCGCGGGTCCGCCCGCGGAGACCCGCGTCCACGACCCGCTGCCCGGCACCGGGTGGCATCTCGCGCGCCGTCCCGGGCCTGACGGGTACACCGACGCGGTCCGCCGGGCGCTGAAGCTGATAGACAGCGGCGAGCTGAGCAAGGTCGTACTGGCCCGCTGCCTGGAGCTGACCGCCGGCGCCCCGGTGCGGGTGCCCTCGCTGCTGACCCGGCTGGTCCACACCGACCCGGGCGCCCACGCCTTCGCCGTCGACGTCACCGCGCCCGGCGACCGCGCCCCGCGGACCCTGGTGGGCGCCAGCCCCGAGCTGCTGGTCTCCCGGCGCGGCGCGGTGGTCATCGCCAATCCGCTGGCCGGGTCGGCCCCCAGATCCGGCGACGCCGCGGAGGACCGGGAGCGGATCGCGCGGCTGCGCGCCTCGGCCAAGGACCTCGGTGAACACGCCCACACCGCCCGGCAGGTGGCCGAGGTGCTCGGCCGCCACTGCGTCGACCTGGACGTGCCGGCGCGGCCCGAGGTGATCGGGACCCCGACCATGTGGCACCTGTCGACCCGGATCACCGGGCGGCTGCGCGACCCCGCGGACCCGGCCTCCTCCGCCCTCGGCCTGGCGGAGGCGCTGCACCCGACCCCGGCGGTCGGCGGCGTCCCCACCGCCGGGGCGCTCGCCGCCATAGCGGCCCTGGAACCCGAGGACCGCGGCTACTACGCGGGCATGGTCGGCTGGACCGGCGCGGACGGCGACGGCGAGTGGGCCGTCACCATCCGCAGCGCCGAGGTCTGCGACCGTACGGTCCGCCTGTTCGCCGGGGCCGGGATCGTGGCCGGTTCGGACCCCGCGGCCGAACTCGCCGAGACCTCCGCCAAGTTCCGCACGCTGCTGCGTGCCCTCGGCCTGGCGGACGTGGCGTGACACCGCGCGACGTCCCCGGGACGACCACCTCATCCGACGCGCCGCCGGCGCCCGCACCCACAGGAGTGACGCCGATGACCCAGGACCTCTCCCCCGACCGCATCCGCGCGGACGTCGCGGAACTGCTCGGCTGCGACCCCGCCGAGATCGAGCCCGACGAGAACCTCCGCGACCTCGGTCTCGACTCGGTGCGGCTGATGACCCTGGTCGAGCGCTGGCGCGCGACCGGCGCGGACACGCTCGAACTCCCCGACCTGGCCGAGCGGCCCGAACTGGCGCACTGGACGACGCTGCTGACGGGTGAGAAGGCGTGATCAGCACCGGACACCGGCACCTGGACCGGATCGCGGAGGTCCGCGCGGGCACCCGCCCGGAGAAGGTGCGCTACCCGATCCGCGTCCGTGAGACGCGGGTCGTGCGCACCGCCATGGTCGGCGGCGGCCTGCTGCGGGTGACGCTCGGCGGCCCCGGCACCGAGGGCTTCGAGGCGCACTCGCCGATCGACCACGTCCGGCTGCTCTTCCCCGACCCCGACGGCACGCTGCGCCTGCCCGTGCCCGACGGCGACCTGCTGCGCTGGCCGCGGCCTTCGCCCACGTCACGGGAGTACACCGTGCGCCGCTACGACCCGGTGGCGGGCGAGATCGACATCGACGTCGCGCCGCACGAGGGCGGGCTGGCGGCGGACTGGGCGCGGGACGCCGTGCCCGGCACCGTGATCCACGTGGCGGGCCCGCCCGGCGGGCTGTTCGTGCCGTTCGCCTACGACCGCTACCTGTTCGCCGGGGACATCACGGCGCTGCCCGCGATCGCCCGCTGGCTGGAGGAACTGCCGCGCACCGCGCGGGGCTGGGCGTACGTGGAGGTCGCCGACGCGTCCGAGGAGATCGCGCTGTCCGCGCCCGACGGGGTCGAGGTGACCTGGCTGCACCGCGGCGGCCGACCGCCGGGCACGGGCGACGCGCTGGCGCGGGCGGTCATGGCCACCGCCGTGCCCGAGGGCGAGCGGCTGTACGCGTGGATCGCGGGCGAGGCGGGCCAGATCAGACCGCTGCGCCGCTGGGTCCGCGACGAACTGGGGCTGAAACGGCCCGACGTCGAGATCTCCGGCTACTGGAAGCGCGGGATCGCCGACTTCGACGACGAGGACGAGCACCCCCACGAGCACCCGCACGAGCACTGACGCTCGCACCTTTCCGTAAGTCCTCTGCAGCACTGTCCTGTACATCCCAGAAGGAGTAGCGCATGTTGGCACACAGACCGGCGGCCGTCGTCGGTGCCCTGGCCCTGGCACTGACCCTCACCGCGTGCGGGTCGTCGGACGACGACTCGTCGACCACGTCCGGGAAGAAGAGCGAGACCCGCGTCTTCGCCGCGGACAACGGCAAGATCACCATTCCCGCGGATCCGCAGCGCGTGGTGGCCACCGGTTACGCCGTGCCCGCCCTGATCGAGGGCGACGCCCCGCTGGTCGGGATCTCCTCGTGGCAGCGCGGGGAGCCCATGATGAGCGACGACGACCTGGCCACGTACAAGAAGCTGACCAAGGTCGCGGGCGAGCAGGCCGCCGAGACCAACTACGAGGCCATAGCCGAGGCCGAGCCCGACCTGATCGTGCTGGGCGTGCCGACACCGGTCCTCGGCGACATCGACATGGACCGGCTGAAGTCGATCGCGCCGGTGGTGGCGGTGGGCCCGACCGTGCCGTCGCAGTGGCGCGAGGTGTCCCGCAAGCACGCCGACGCCGCGGGTGTCCTGGAGAACTACAACAGCACCAAGGCCGCGTACGACGAGAAGGCGGCCGGGCTGAAGGAGAAGTACGCCGACGCCCTGAAGGGGCTGAAGTTCGGCCACGTCGGCGCGTACGGCGACACCTCCAAGGGCACCTTCCAGCGCGAGTTCGGCGGTTCCTGGGGCACGAGCGTCGCCCAGGACGTCGGCGCCACGTACTACGGCAAGGTCAAGAAGGCCGGCCCCGGCTCCCAGTCGGTCAGCGAGTACCCCTCCATCGAGGAACTCCCCGACTCGCTGGGCGAGGCCGACGTCATCACCTACTCGGTCAACCCCGACGGCAGCGTCCCGGAGTCGGTCCAGTACGTCCTGGACTCCAAGCTGTGGAAGAACCTGCCCGCGGTCAAGGAGAAGATGACCTTCCCGATCGCCTACACCGAGGCCGCGACCTACGGTGACGCCCAGAAAACCCTCGACGCGATCGACAAGTCGTTCGCACCGCTGCTGGACCGTTGACCGTCGGGGACCGGACCGCCGGGGCGGCGGGGACCGGGCGGAAGCCGCCGCGGACCGGCCTCCTCGTCGGCGGCCTCGTGCTGCTGGCCGCCGTCGCCGTGCTCAGCATCGGCGTCGGCGCCCACCACGTCCCGCCCGCCGAGGTGGTGCGGGCCCTGTTCGACAACCGGGGGACGGACGAGCACGTGATCGTACGGGAGGTCAGGGCGCCGCGCGCGCTGCTGGCCGTCGCGGTGGGCGCCGCGCTGGCGGTGGCGGGCGCCCTGATCCAGACGCTGGCCCGCAACCCGCTGGCCGAGCCGGGCATCCTCGGCGTCACCGCGGGCGCCGGATTCGCCGTCACCGTCGGTTCGGCGCTCGGCCTGGCCGGCGCGCAGGCGGGCCAGTTGCTCTGCGCCGTCGTCGGCTCGGTCGTCGCCGCGCTGCTGGTGATGTCGGTCGGGCGGCGCTCGCCGCTGCGGCTGGTCCTGACCGGCGTGGCGCTGACCGCGGTGCTCAACGGCGTCGCGCTCGGCCTGCGGCTGATGCTGCCGGACGTCTTCGACGCCTACCGGTTCTGGTCGGTGGGCACGCTGGCCGGACGCGAACAGGCGCCGCTGGCCTGGCCGTTGATCGCGATCGGGGTGTCCCTGCTCGGCGCGCTGCTGCTGAGCCGGTCGCTGGACGCCCTGGCGCTCGGCGAGAACGTCGCGCGGACGCTGGGAGCGCGGGTGACCCGCGTCCGGGCCGTCACACTGGTGCTGATCACCGTGCTGAGCGGGGCCGCCACGGCGGTGGCCGGGCCGATCCTGTTCGTCGGGCTGATCGTGCCGCACCTGGTGCGGCGGCTCGCCGCAGGTTCCGTGCCCTGGCTGCTGCTGTACTCGATGGTGCTGGGGCCGGTGCTGCTGCTGGTCGCCGACATCGGCTCGCGGGTGCTGCTGCCCACCGGTGAGGTGCCGGTGGCGATCGTGACCGCGTTCCTCGGCGGGCCCATGCTGATCTGGGCCGTCCGCCGCTACGGGGCGGGGTCGCTGTGATCGCGGCACCCGGGCTGCGGCCCGCCCGGATCGCGGCCGCCGCGCGCGCGGGCCGCCGTACCGTCGTGGTCTGCGCGGTCCTGGCCGCCCTGACGCTCGGCCTCGGCCTGCTCGGACTCTGCTACGGGGCGTCCTGGTCCTCCCCGGCCGAGGTGCTGGCGGTCCTCACCGGGGCGGAGCGTTCGGTGGTGATCTCCGAGTGGCGGCTGCCGCGGGTGGCGGCCGGGCTGGTGTTCGGCGCGGCGCTCGGCGTGGCCGGCGCGCTGTTCCAGAACCTGACGCGCAACCCGCTGGGCAGCCCCGACGTCATCGGCCTCGACGCGGGCGCGTACACCGGCGCGCTGTTCGCCCTGACGGTGCTCTCCGGCACCTCCGCGCAACTGGCGGGCGCCTCGCTGGCCGGCGGGCTGCTGGTGGCCGCCGTGGTCTACCTGCTCGCCGCCGACCGGGGCTTCTCCGGGCTGCGGCTGGTGGTGATCGGCATCGCCGTCAACGCGATGGTGACGGCGCTGAACTCGTGGATCGTGCTCCGCGCCGACCTGGAGATCGCGATCGCCGCGGTGGGCTGGAGCGCCGGTTCGCTCAACGGCGTCGACTGGGGGGACCTGACGATCCCGTTCTCGGTGATCGCCGTCCTGCTGGCGCTGATCGCCGTCCGCGGCGGGGCCGTGCACCAGGCGCTGCTCGGCGACGCCCTCGCGGTGACGACCGGCGTGTCGCTGGGCCGGCTGCGGCTGCTGATGGTGCTGGTCGGCGTCGGCTGCACGGCGACGGTGACCGCGGTGGCCGGACCGATCGCGTTCATCGCGCTGGCCGCCCCGCAGATCGGCCGGCGGCTCGCGGGCGCGCCCGGCATCCCCCTGCTGCCGGCCGCGCTGACCGGTGCCGTGCTGTTGCAGGGCGCCGACCTGATCGCCCAGGCGCTCCTCGCGCCGGTGGCGCTGCCGGTCGGCGTGGTGAGCACCGCGATCGGCGGCTGCTATCTCATCTGGCTGCTGACCAAGGAGGTGGGGCGCGCGTGACCGCACGCCTGACCGCGCGGGACATCACCCTGCGCTACGGCGACCGCGTGGTCTCCACACGGCTGAGCCTCGACATCCCCGACGGGGCGTTCACCGCGGTCGTCGGGCCCAACGCCTGCGGCAAGTCGACGCTGCTGCGCGCGTTCGTCCGGCTGCTGCGCCCCGAGGAGGGGCACGTGGCGCTGGACGGGCGGGACGTCGGCGGCTACCCGTCGAAGGCGCTGGCCAAGCAGCTCGGGTTCCTGCCGCAGGACCCGGTCGCCCCCGACGACATCAAGGTCCGTCAGCTCGTGGCCCGGGGGCGGTTCCCGCACCAGTCGCTGCTGACGGTGTGGTCGGCGGGCGAGGAGGAGGCCGTGGAGGAGGCGATGGCCGCCGCCGGGGTCGCCGACCTCGCCGGGCGTCCCGTCCAGGAGCTGTCCGGCGGCCAGCGGCAGCGGGTGTGGATCGCCATGGTGCTGGCGCAGCGCACCCCGTACCTGCTGCTGGACGAGCCCACGTCGTTCCTCGACATCACGCACCAGTACCAGTTGCTGGGCCTGCTGGCCCGGCTGCGCGACCAGGGCCGCACCGTCATCGCGGTCCTGCACGACATCAACCAGGCCTGCCGGTTCGCCGATCATCTGGTGGCCGTGCGGGCCGGCCGGGTGGTCGCCGAGGGCAAGCCGTCGGACATCGTCGACGCCACGCTGATGAAGGACGTCTTCGACCTGCCGAGCGTCATCGTCCCGGACCCGGTGACCGGAACCCCGATGGTCGTCCCCACGCTGCAAGGAGAGTGAGTTGACCCCCTCACGCGTCCCCTCGGACCGTCTGCTCCCGCTGACCGGCGCACAGGCGGGCATCTGGAACGCGCAACGCCTGGAGCCGGACTCCCCGTACTACGTGGTCGGCGACGTGGTGGAGATCCGCGGCGACGGGCCGGTGGACGCGCACGCGCTGGCGGAGGCCGTCCGCGCGGTCAACGAGGAGGCCGAGAGCCTCCGGCTGCGGGTGTACGACACGCCGGAGGGGCCGCGGCAGCGGGTGAGCGACACGCCGGTGGAGCTGCCGGAGATCATCGATCTGACCGGCGGGGCCGATCCCGCCGCGGCCGCCGCGGCGCTGGTCGCGGCCGAACGGGACCGGGCGGCCGTCGTGTGCCAGGCGATGGTGGACCGGCCGCTGTACTCGCCGGTCGTCATCCGGGTGTCGGACCGTGAGGTCTGGTACACGCAGATGGGCCACCATCTGGTCATCGACGGGTACAGCGGGGCGATGCTGGCCCGCCGCACCGCCGCGCGCTACACCGCGCTGGTGCGGGGGGCCGAGCCGCCGCGCTCCACGTTCGGGACGATCGAGGGGCTGGTCGCCGCCGACCGGGCCTACCGGGAGAGCGAACGGGCGGCGGAGGACCGCGCGTACTGGGTGGACCGGTTCACACCGCTGCCCGACGTGGGCGACGCGCCGGCCGCCGTCGGGCCGCCCGGACCGGCCCTGACCGCCCGCGCGGAGCTGACGGCCGGGGACACGGCCCGGCTGAAGGCCTTCGCCGACCGGGAGGGTGTCACCTGGGGCGAGGCGCTGATCGCCTGTTACGCCGCGTTCCTCCAGCGGATGCTGGGCCGCGACGACGTGGTGTTCGCGCTGCCGCTGATGTGCCGTACGGAGCCGGTGGAGCTGCGCACCCCGGCGATGGCGGTCAACGTGCTGCCGCTGCGGGTGTCCGTCCGGGGCTCCGACGGCTTCGGGGAGCTGACCCGGCGGGTCGCCGGAATCCTCAAGGAGGTCCGGGCGCACCAGCGGTACCGGGGCGAGGACCTGCCCCGGGACCTCGCGGTGCCGGGCGCGGGCGCGCTGCTGCACGGACGGGGCATCAACCTCAAGGCGTTCGACCTGGCGCTGGACTTCGCCGGGGCGCGCGGCGTGATGCGCAACGTCGCCGGGGGGCCGCCGGAGGACATGGGACTGAGCGTGCTGCCCGCGCCCGACGGCGGGCTGTACCTCGGCTTCGAGGTGGACTCCCGGAGCAACGACCAGGCCGCCGTCGACGCCAGACTGACCGCGCTGCGGGCGCTGCTGGCCGGGCTGCTCGACGGACTGCCGGTGGGCGGGGTGCCGCTGGACCCGGCCGGGATGCCGGACCGGTGGCGGCCCGGCCCGCTGCCCGGCGCGCCGCTCGACGTGCCGGCGGCGTTCGACGCGATGATCGCCGCCGCGCCGGGGCGTACGGCTCTGGTCTGCGGCGACGACCGGCTGACGGCGGAGGAACTGGCGGACCGGGTGCACCGGCTGGCCCGCGCGCTGCGGGCCCGCGGGGTCGGACCGGACGACGTCGTGGCGCTGGCCCTGCCCCGCTCCGCCGACCTGGTGGTGGCGCTGCTGGCGGTGCTGGACGCGGGTGCCGCGTTCCTGCCGCTGGACGTCGCCCATCCGCCGGAGCGGCTGCGCGCGCTGATCGACGACGCCCGTCCGGCGCTGGTGGTGACGGACGGCACGGTCGGCGGTGTGGACCTGGAGGTGCTGCTCGGCGAGGCGAAGGCGCTGACCGGGGAGCCGCTCGCGGTTTCCGACCTCGCGGCGCCCCGCCATCCCGAGCATCTCGCCTACGTCATCCACACCTCCGGTTCGACGGGCCGGCCCAAGGGCGTGCTCGGCCGGGCCGGGGGTCTTGCCGCGCTCCTGCACCACCAGCGGAACACGGTCGTCGCGGAGGCCGAGCGCTCCGCCGGGCGGCGGCTGCGCGTCGCGCACACGTACTCCTTCGCGTTCGACTCCGCCTTCGACCACCTGGTGTGGCTGCTGTGCGGGCACGAACTCCACGTCTACGACGCCGAGACGGCCCGCGACGCCGACGCGCTGCTCGCCGCGTACGCCCGGGACGGCATCGACGTCGTCGACACCACGCCGTCGATGGCGGCGCCGCTGGTCGACGGCGGGCTGCTGGAGCTGCGGCCGACGCTGCTGGTGCTCGGCGGGGAGGCCACCCCGGCCGCGCTGTGGCGGCGGGTCGCCGAGTCCGGGATCACCGCCCGGAACATGTACGGGCCGACCGAGGCGACCGTCGACTCCACGGCCGCGGCCGTCACCGGCGAGGAGCCGACGATCGGCCTGCCCCTCGCGGGCACCCGGGCCTACGTCCTGGACGCCGCCCTGCACCCGGTGCCGGCGGGGACGGTGGGCGAGCTGTACCTGGCGGGCCCGCACCTGGCCCGCGGCTACCTGGACCGCCCCGGCGCGACCGCCGACCGCTTCGTCGCCGATCCGTACGGCCCGCCCGGCGCCCGCATGTACCGCACGGGCGACCTGGCCCGGTGGGTCCCGGACCGCGGCCTCGACTACCTCGGCCGGGCCGACGGACAGGTGAAGATCCGGGGTCACCGGGTGGAGACGGGCGAGGTGGAGGCCGCGCTCGCGACGGCACCGGGGGTGGCGGCGGCGGCCGCCGCCGTCCGGGCGGGGCGGCTGATCGGGTACGTGATCCCGACGTCCACGTCCACGTCCACGTCCACGTCCACGGCGGACGGTCCCGGTTCCCCCGGCACCCCGGCGAACGGCGTCGAAGGGCCGGGCGGCGAGGGCCTCGGTCTCAGCGGGGACGAGGTCCGTGCCCATCTGTCCGGGCTCCTGCCCGACCACCTCGTGCCCGCCGTCGTCGTCGTGCTCGACGCCCTGCCGCTCACTCCCAACGGGAAGCTGGACCGGGCCGCGCTGCCCGCGCCCGCCGTCGCCGGGGGCAGCCGGGAGCCGGTCACCGAGCGGGAGCGGCTGCTGTGTGCCGCCGTCGCCGAGGTGTTCGAGGTGGACCGCGTCGGTGCCGACGACGACTTCTTCTCGCTCGGCGGGGACAGCATCAGCGCGATCACCGTCAGCAGCAGGCTGCGCGCCCGGGGTCTGGAGCTGCGGCCCCGGGACCTGCTGGCCCGCCGCAGCTTCGCCTCCCTGGCCGCCTCCGCCGAGCAGGTGGCGGCCGAGGAAGGGGAGGCGGCCGACGACCCGACGGGTCCGGTGCCCGCGCCGCCGATCGTGCGCGCCCTGCTCGACGCGCACCGGGACGTCGGCGCCGTCGCGGGGTACGCCCAGTGGACGGCGCTGCGGGTGACCGGACTCGCCCACGGCGACCTGGTCACGGGGGTGCGCGCGGTGCTGGAGCGGCACGACGCGCTGCGTCTGCGCGTCGGTGCCTCGGGCGTTCTGGACGTGCGGCCCGCCGGGTCGGTCCGGGCCGTCGTCACCGAGGAGCACGGTACGGACGCGGCGACGGTGGCCCGGCGCCTGGCGGACGGACTCGACCCGTGCGCCGGAGACCTGGTACGGGCCGCGCTCGTCCGCGCGGGCGACGACGGGCCGGACCGGCTCGTCCTGGTCGTGCACCACCTCGCCATGGACGGCGTGTCCTGGCGTGTCCTCCTGCCCGACCTGCACACGGCCTGCGCGGGCGGTGTCCTCACCCGCACCGGCGCGTCCTGGCGGCGGCACGCGCTGCTCCTCGCGGAACGCGGCACGTCCGGCGCCCACCGGACCGAACTCCCCTACTGGCGGGCCGCGCTGGACTCGGCCACCCGTGTCGGCGCCCGCCCCCTGGACCAGACCCGGGACACGGTCGCCACCGCCCACCGGTCGCTGACCGTCGCCTCCCCGGACGTCACCGAGGCGCTGCTGACCACGCTTCCGGCGGCCTACCGCGCGGGCGTCGACGAGGTGCTGCTCGCGGCGCTCGTCCTGACGCTGCGGAGCTGGGGCGCGGGCGGCGACGCGGTGACCGTCACCCTGGAGGGGCACGGCCGGGAGGACCTGGACCTGTCCCGTACGGTCGGCTGGTTCACCAGCGAGTACCCGGTGCGCGTACCGGCGTCCGGGGACGTCGCGGACGTGCTCCGCGCGGCGAAGGAGGCCAAGCGGGGGGTGCCGGGCGCCGGCATCGGCTACGGCGTGCTGCGCCACCTGGACGCGGAGGCGGGCGCCGGGCTGGCCGCCGTACCGCCGCCGGACGTGCTGCTGAACTACCTGGGCCGGTTCGCGCCGCCGCCCGACGGCGGGTGGCTGCTGCCGGAGCGGGACGCCTTCTCGGTGCACGAGCCGGACGCGAAGGCGCTGGAGCAGCTGCTGGCCCTCAACTGCTTCGTGCACGAGGAGGGCGCGCCGCGCCTGGCCGTCGAGTGGACGGCCGCGGGCGAGGTGGTCGGCGCCGACGCGCTGACCGCCCTCCAGGGTCACTGGGCGGCGGCGCTGGACGCGCTGGCCGAGCACGCCCGTACCGCCGTCGGCGGGCTGACCCCGTCGGACCTGCCGCTGGTCCGCGTCGACCAGGACACGATCCACGCCCTGGAGCGCTCGGGCCGGATCGAGGACGTGTGGCCCGCGACGCCCCTCCAGGTCGGGCTCTCCTTCCACACGCTGCTCCGCGACGCGACGGACGCCGACGCGGACGTCTACGTCGTCCAGGCCGTGACGACCCTGGAGGGCGAACTGGACCCCGGCCGGATGGCCGAGGCCGCGCGGGAGCTGCTGCGCCGCACGCCCTCGCTCCGCGTCCACCTGGCCCAGGCCGGGGACGACGTGGTGCAGGTGGTGCCGGGCGAGGTGACCCTGGAGTGGCGGCACGACGACCGGTTCCCGGAGGCCGCCCGGGAGGAGCTGGCGCGGCCCTTCGACCCGGTCGCTCCCCCGCTGATCCGGTTCCTGCTCTGCCGTACCGGCCCGGCCGCGCACAAGCTGGTGATCACCAATCACCACGCGCTGCTCGACGGCTGGTCCATGCCGCTGGTCGGCCGCGCCCTGCTGGGCATCTACGCCGAGCTGGGCGGCGGCCCGCAGGTCCCGCCGGCCGCCGACGTCACCGCGTACTACCGGTGGCTGGACGGCCGTGACCGCGCGGCGTCCCTGGCGGCGTGGCGCGAGGTCCTGTCCGGTGTCGACGGCTCGACGCGGCTGGCCCCGGCGAGCACGGGCAGCGGCGTGGAGCGGCCCGAGCGGGTCGCGGTCGAGCTGGGCCGGGAGTTCAGCGACCGGCTGCGCGCCTTCGCCCGTGAGCGGGGCGTCACCCTGACCACGGTGCTCCAGACGGCCTGGGGCCTGCTCCTCGGCCGGCTCACCGGCCGCCGCGACGTGGTCTTCGGCTGCCCGGTCTCCGGCCGGCCCGCCGAGGTCGACGGCGTGGAGTCGATGATCGGCCAGCTCGGCACCACCATCCCCGTACGGGTGCGGCACACCCAGGACGGGTCGGTGGGGGAGCTGCTGGAGCGGGTGCACGCCGAGAGCGTCGCGCTCGCCGACCACCACTACGTGGGCCTGCCCGAGATCCAGCGGGCGGCGGGCGCCGGCGACCTGTTCGACACCATGCTGGTCATGGAGAACTTCCCGCTCTCCAGCCGCGACCGCACCCCCTTCGCCCCGGGCCTGGACCTGGCCGGGGTGGACATCACCGACGCCACGCACTACGCGCTGACGGTCATCGTCCTGCCCGGGGACGGGATCACGATCGGACTGGGTTACCAGCCGCGCGCGTTCACCGAGGAGACGGTCCGCGGCTACGGCCGCTGGCTGCACCGCCTGCTGCACGGAATCGTCGACGACCCCGACCGGCCGGCGCTCGCGCTGCCGCTGCTCGACGGGGCCGAGCGGGAGCGGATGCTGCGTACCGGCACGGAGGTCGTCCCGGCGAAGCGACGCGGGCCCTGGCTGGCGGAGTTCGCCGCCTGGGTGCGCCGCAAGCCCGACGCGGAGGCCCTCGTCTGCCGGGACCGCTCCCTCACCTACGCGGAGCTGGACCGGGAGGCCAACCGGCTCGCGCACGCGCTGATCCGGCGGGGCGTACGGCCGCAGGAGCCCGTCGCGGTGCTGCTGGGCCGGGACATCGAGATGACGGTGGCGCTGTTCGGCGTGGTGAAGGCGGGCGCGGTGTACGTGCCGCTGGACCCGAGCCACCCCCGTGACCGGCTGGCGTTCATGCTCGACGACCTCGCCCCGGCCGCCGCCGTCACCACCGGCGCCGATCTGCCCGCCGCGCGGGACATCCCCGTACTGCGGCTGGACGACCCGGCGACGCTCGACGGGCTGCCCGGCACCGACCCGGCCGAGGCGCGGGACCGGCTCACCGAGGACGCGCTGGCGTACGTCATCTACACCTCCGGCACCACCGGACGGCCCAAGGGCGTCGGCGTCACCCACCGCGGCGTGCCGGACCTGATCGCGCTCCAGGAGGAGGTCGTCGGGGTCACCGAGCACGACCGCTACCTGCACTTCGCGTCGACCGGCTTCGACGTGGCGTTCTGGCAGACGATGGTGCCGCTGCTCTCCGGCGGTACGTCCGTCATCGCCCCGGAGGAGGTGCGGGTCCCCGGTGACGAACTCCTCGACTACATCGTCGAGCACCGGGTGACGGGCGTGAACCTGCTGCCGTCCTTCCTCGCCGCGATGCCCGACGACCGCACCGTCGACCCCGACGTGTTCTTCGTCGTCGGCGCCGAACGCCTCGACCCCGAACTGGCCCGCCGCTGGGGCACCGGCCGCCGGGCGCTCTTCAACGCGTACGGCCCGACCGAGGTCACCATCAACTCCGTGACCTGGCACTACGACCCGGACGACACCGGCCCGCTGCCGATCGGCCGGCCCGACCCGAACGTCCGCGCCTACGTCCTGGACGGCGGCCTGCACCCGGTCGGCACCGGGGTGACGGGCGAGCTGTACCTCGCGGGGCCGAGCCTCGCCCGCGGCTACCTCGGCCGGCCGGGGCTGACCGCCGCCGCGTTCACGGCCGACCCGTTCGGCGAGCCGGGTACGCGGATGTACCGCACGGGCGACCTGGTGCGCTGGCGGCCCGACGGACAGCTGGTGTTCCTCGGCCGCGCCGACCACCAGGTGAAGATCCGCGGCTTCCGCGTGGAGCTGGGCGAGATCGAGTCGGCCCTGACCGGCCACCCCGACGTGCGCGCCTGCGCGGTGATCGTGCGCGAGGGCAGGCTGGTCGGCTACGTCATCCCCACCGACGGTGCCCGGCCGGACCCCGCGGCGGTCCGGGCGTACCTGGGTGAGCGGCTGCCCGACCACATGGTGCCGACCGCTCTGGTGGAGCTGGACCGGCTGCCGCTGAGCCCCAGCGGGAAGCTGGACGCCGCCGCGCTGCCCGCGCCCGAGGCGCTGACGGCCCGTCGGCGGGAGCCCGCCACCGAGGCGGAGGCGGTGCTGCTGGGCGTGTTCCGCGCCATTCTCGGCAGTGACGACATCGGGCCCGACGACGACTTCTTCGCCATCGGCGGGGACAGCATCGTCTCCCTCCAGGTGGTGTCGCGGGCCCGGCGCGAGGGGCTCGGGCTGAGCGCGCGGGACGTGTTCGAGGGCGAGACGGTCGCCGGGATCGCGGCCCGCGCCCGGACGCTGGACGACGGCGACGCGCCCGCGGTCGGCGACGCGCCGCTGACCCCGGTCATGCGGGAGCTGCTGGACCGGGCGGGTACCGCCGCCGACGGCTTCTGCCAGTGGGTGGAGGTCGTCGTCCCGCCGGGCGGTGACGAGGAGCGGTGGCGGTCCGTACTGGACGCCGTCCTGGCCCGCCACGACGTGCTGCGGGCCCACCTCGCCGGTGACGTGCTGCGCGTGCCGCCGGTGGGCGCGGTGACGGGCGCGGACGTCCTGACGGCCGTCGCGGCGTCGGGCGACGTCCGGTCGCTGGTCGACGCGTGGACGGCCGCGGCGCGCGACGCGATGGACCCGCGCACCGGTCCGCTGCTGCGGGCGCTGTGGGTGGACGCCGGGCCCTCGGTGCCGGGGCGGCTGGTCCTGATCGCCCATCACCTCGTCGTCGACGGCGTGTCCTGGCGGGTGCTGCTGGACGACGTCCGGCACGTCCACGAGGGCGGTACGCCGGTCCGGCACGGGCAGTCCTTCCTCGGCTGGGCGCGGTCGCTGCGCGAGGCCGACCGGCGGGACGAACTGCCGCACTGGCGGCGGACGACGGCCACCGGGACCCTGGCGGACCGGCCGCTCGACCCGGCCCGGGACACCGTGGCCACCTCGGCGCACCACGAGTTCCACCTGCCCGCGGACGCCACCCGGGCGCTGGTCACGACCCTGCCCGCGGTGCTGCGCTCCACGCCGGACGCGGTGCTGCTCGCGGCGCTGGCTCGGGCGGTACGGGCCTGGCGCGGTGCGCCGCGGCTGCTGGTGGCGCTGGAGAGCCACGGGCGTCCGCCGCAGGTCGACCTCTCGCAGACCGTCGGCTGGTTCACCGCCGTCCACCCCGTGCTGCTCGACGCCGGGGACGACCCGCGGGCGGTGGGCGAACGGCTCCGCGCCCAGGGGGACGGCCTCGGGTACGGCATCCTCACCGCGGCCGGTCTGCTGGACCCGGTCGTGCCCGAGGTGTCCTGGAACTACCTGGGCCGGTTCCCCGGCGCCCCGGCCGAGGAGGCGCCGTGGCAGCCGCCGGCGGACGCCGATCCGCTGGGCTCCGGCGGGTCTCAGGCGCTGCCGCTGCCGTACGCGCTGATGGTCAACGCCCTGGTCCGCGACGACCGGCTCGGGGTGCGGATCACCTGGCCGGGCGGTCTGTTCACGGCCGCCGCGATCGAGGAGCTGGCCGGGCATCTGCGGTCCGCGCTGCTGGGGATCGCGGCGCCGGAGATCGGCGTCCTCGGCGCGGACCGGCCGGTCGCCGAGGTGCAGCCGCTCACTCCGCTCCAGGAGGTGATGGTGCGGCACTCCCGCGCGGAGCGGCCCGACCCGTACACCGTGCAGTCGGTGTTCTCCCTGGCGGGCCCGGTGGACACCGGGGCGCTGCGCGCCGCCGGGGAGGATCTGCTGGCCCGGCATCCGAATCTGGGCGCGGTGTTCCCCGCGGACCTGGCGGTGATCCCCGAGTCACCGCGGCCGGAGTTCCGGGTGGTGGACGGGCCGGAGGCCACGGGGCCGGACGGACCCGCGGACGAGGTGCTCGCCGCCGATCTCGCCGAGCCGTTCGACCTGGCCGAGGGGCCGCTCGTCCGGCTGATGGTGATCCGGCACGGCCCGGACCGCGCCGACCTCGTGCTGACGACCCATCACGTCCTGTCCGACGGCTGGTCGGCGCCCCGCATCCTCGGCGAGCTGTTCGCGCTGTACACGGCGCGGCTGCGGGGCACGGCGCCGGAGCTGCCCGCGCCCGTGCCGTTCGCCGACTACCTGCGCTGGCGGGCGGCGAACGAGCCCGACCTCGACCTGTGGAAGGCCGAGTTGGCGGGTCTCCCCGAGGGCCACTTCCTGAGCGCCGCCGACGCCGATCCGGGCCCCGCCTGGCAGGAGCCGACGGTCTTCACGGTCGGGGCGCCGCTGGTGGCGGAGCTGACGCGGCTCGCCGCGCTCCACGGCCTGACCCGGAACACCCTGGTGCAGGGTGCCTGGGCGGTGCTGCTCGCGCGGCGTTCCGGCCGCGCGGACGTCTGCTTCGGCGCGATGGTCGCCTGCCGGCCACCGGAGCTGCCGGGCGTCGAGGAGATCATCGGGCTGCTGGCCAACACGGTGCCCGTGCGGGCCCGGCTGACCGGCACGCTCGCCGACGCCCTCGCCGCGCTGCAGGCCGGCCAGCGGGCGCTGGTCGACCACCACCACGTGGCCCTCGCGGACCTGGAGCGGCTGACCGGGCGGCGACGGCTCTTCGACAGCCTGGTGGTGTTCGAGAACTATCCGGTCGACCCTGACCGGCTGCGCGAACCGGCCCCGGGGCTCCGGGTCGTCGGCACCCGCTTCCGGGAGGCGACCCACCATCCGGTGACCCTGACGGTCATGCCGGACGGCGACGCCTGGACCGGCGTCCTCGCGGCCCGCGCGGGGGTGCCGGCGGACGGCCTCGCCGAGGAACTCCTCGCCCTGCTCGCCACTCTGGGCGACCACCTGCACGACGACATCGGCGATCTCCTGGAGCGGCCGTGACCAAGGACGCCGCTGTGCCGGCCCCGCCCGCGCGGGTGGACGCGCCGCTGATGCGTGTCGCGTTCGTCCTGGTGCTCGGCACGTTCATGGCGGGCATCGACGCCACGATCGTCAGCGTCGGCATCGGCACCCTCGCCGGGGAGTTCGGGGCGTCCGTCGCCGAGATCCAGTGGGTGAGCACCGCCTATCTGCTGGCCGTGGTGACGGCGGTGCCCGCCTCGGGCTGGCTCGCGGACCGCTTCGGCGGGCGCCGGGTCTGGCTGGTCGCGGTGGGCGTGTTCCTGCTCGGCTCGGCGCTGTGCGCGCTGGCCTGGTCGGCGACGAGTCTGATCGTGTTCCGGGTGGTCCAGGGCCTGGGCGGCGGCCTGCTGCCGCCGACGGGTCAGGCGCTGCTGGCCCGGATCGCCGGGCCCGCCCGCATCGGGCGGGTGATCAGTGTCGTCGCCGTGGTGCCGCTGCTCTCGCCGGTGCTCGGGCCGCTGGCCGGCGGGGGGCTCCTCGCGGTCGCGTCGTGGCAGTGGCTGTTCCTGGTCAACCTGCCGATCGGGGCGGCGGCGGTGCTGTTCGCCCGCCGGCACGTCCCGGTGGTGGCACCGGCGGCGCGGCGCACGCCGTTCGACGTCCGGGGCGCCGCGCTGCTCTCCCCCGGCCTGGCGGTCCTGGTGTTCGGTCTGACGGCGGTCGCGGACGGGGACACGGTCACCGCGGCGGTGGGGGTGGTCGCGGGCGTGGCGATGCTGGCGGGCTTCACGGTGCACGGACTGCGGACCCGCCGCACCCCGTTGATCGACCCGCGGCTGTTCGCCCGGCCGCCGTTCGGGGCCGCCGCGCTGGCGTTGGTGGTGCTGGGCGCGTCGGTGTTCGGCACGATGTTCCTGCTGCCGCTGTACTTCCAGACGGGCCGCGGCCTGTCGGCGTGGGAGGCGGGGCTGCTGCTGGCCCCGCAGGGGCTGGGCGCGGCGCTGGGGACGGTGCTGGTGAACCGGACCATAGACGGCGCCGCCCCGCGGACGCTGGTGGTCATGGGCATCGCGCTGGTCCTCGCGGGCACGGTGCCGTTCACGCAGCTCCACCACGGTCTGCCGGACCTGGCGACGGCGGGGGCGCTGGCGGTGCGGGGCTTCGGGATGGCGATGATCAGCTCGCCGGTGATGAACATCGTGTACACCCGGATCGAGCCCGAGCGCATACCGAGGGCGTCGGCGGCGCTCAACCTGCTGAACACCGTGGGCGGTTCGGTCGGTACCGCGGCGCTCGCCGTGGTCCTCCAGGACCGGCTCTCGGCCCGCGGCCAGGACGTGCCCGCGGCGTTCGCCGACACCTTCTGGTGGGTGGTGGGTCTCGGCGTCCTCGCCGCCGTCGGGGCGACGCGGCTGCCGCGTACGCGCGCCGCGGCGAAGAGCTGAGCCGCCGCCACGTCATGACCGGCACACCATTGTGCCGTTAGGTAAGCCTTGCTTTACTAATTGTCGCCATCCACGTCGCTCTAGGAGGACACTTCATGCGGGTCGTCATGTTCGGTTACCAGACCTGGGGGCATCGCACACTGCAGGCGCTCCTGGACTCGGAACACGACGTGGTGACGGTGGTGACACATCCCGCGAGCGAGCACGCCTACGAGAAGATCTGGAGCGACTCCGTCGCCGACCTCGCCGCGGCGCACGGCGTCCCGGTCGTCATCCGCAACCGCCCCGACGACGAGGAACTGCTCGAACTCCTCAAGCAGGCCGACCCGGACATCATCGTCGCCAACAACTGGCGTACGTGGATCCCGCCGCGCGTCTACGGCCTGCCCCGGCACGGCACACTCAACGTCCACGACTCGCTGCTGCCGAAGTACGCCGGCTTCTCGCCGATCATCTGGGCGCTCATCAACGGCGAGCCGGAGGTGGGGGTCACCGCCCACCTGATGGACGAGGAACTCGACGCCGGTGACATCGTGCTCCAGCAGGCGGTCGCCGTCGGGCCGACGGACACCGCGACCGACCTGTTCCACAGGACCGTGGACCTCATCGCCCCGGTGACGATCGGCGCGCTCGACCTGATCGCCTCCGGACAGACCGAGTTCACCAAGCAGGACCGCTCACAGGCGACGTTCTTCCACAAGCGCGCCGAGGACGACATCCGCATCGACTGGAACTGGCCGGCCGAGGATCTGCACCGGCTGGTCCGCGCCCAGTCGGCGCCGTACCCGCCCGCGTTCACCTATCACCGGGGCAAGCGCCTGGAGATCCTCGCCGCCGTCGTCTCCGAGGCCCGCTACGGCGGCACCCCCGGCCGCGTCTTCTACCGCGAGGGCGACGGCGTGGTCATCGTCGCCGGCGCCGACGCCCGCACGGGCCGCAACCACGGCCTGGCCGTCACCCGCGTCCGCACGGAGTCCGGCGAGGAACTCCCGGCGACGGAGTACTTCAGGTCGATGGGCGGATACCTCACTCCCCGGCCCTGACCCGCCGCAGGAACCGTCGCGTGCGTTCCCGTCGCGGGTCCGTGAAGAGCTGTTCGGCGGGGGCCTGTTCCTCGACGGTGCCGTTGTGCAGGAAGCACACCTGGTCGGCGACCTCGCGGGCGAAGGCCATCTCGTGGGTGGCCAGCACCATCGTCATGCCGTCGGCCTTCAGGTCGCGGACGACGGCGAGGACCTCGCCGACGAGTTCGGGGTCGAGGGCCGCGGTGATCTCGTCCAGGAGGAGCAGCCGGGGCCGTACGGCCAGCGCGCGGACGATCGCGGCCCGCTGCTGCTGACCGCCGCTGAGCCGGTCGGGGTACTCGCCGGCCTTGGCGCCGAGGCCGAGCCGGTCGAGCAGGTCGCGTGCCCGCCGCTCGGCCTCCTCGCGGGGGACGCCGTGCACCCGGCGCGGGGCGAGGATGACGTTCTCCAGGACGGTCATGTGCGGGAACAGGTTGTACGCCTGGAACACCACCCCGATGCGCCGCCGTACCGCGTCCTGGTCGGCCCGCGGATCGGTGATCTCCTCGTCGTCCAGCCAGATCGCGCCGTCGTCGATCTCCTCCAGGAGGTTGGCGCAGCGCAGCAGCGTCGACTTGCCGGAGCCGGAGGCGCCGATGAGCGCGGTGACCGTGTGCGGGGCGACCTCCAGCGACACGTCGCGCAGCACCACGTTCCTCCCGAACGTCTTGCGGACGTTCTCCATGCGCAGTACGGGGGTCATGGTGTGCCTCCCTGGGCCCGGCGGCGGTCCATGCGCGCGGTCACCCAGTCGGTGAGGCGGGTCATGGGGATGGTCAGCGCGACGAAGACGAGCCCGGCCACGATGTACGGGGTGTAGTTGAGGCTGCGGCCCACGATGATGTCGGCGGCGCGCACCGCGTCCACCGCGCCGCCGATGGAGACCAGGCCGGTGTCCTTCTGCAGGGACACCAGGTCGTTGAGGAGCGGCGGCACCTGGCGGCGTACCGCCTGCGGCAGTACCACGTGGCGCAGTGTCTGGCGGTTGGTGAGGCCGAGGGAGCGGGCGGCGGCCCGCTGCGAGGGGTGGACGGACTCGATGCCCGCGCGGAACACCTCGGCGACGTAGGCCGCGTAGGTGAGGGTGAGGGCGGTGCCGCCGAGCAGGACGGGGTCGACGGTCACCCCTTGCAGGCGCAGCGCGGGGACGCCGAGGACGACGATCATCAGGTTGATGATGAGCGGCAGTCCCCGGAAGAAGTCGGTGTAGGCGGCGGCCAGGGCGCGTACGGGGAAGAAGACGGGGCCGGGCAGGGTCCGGGCGACGGCGATGAGCATGCCGAGGACCAGGACCGCCGCACCGCACACCAGCAGCAGCCGGACGTTCAGCCACAGCCCTTCGAGGACGAGGGGCAGCGCCTCTCGGGCGTACCCCGGGTCGAAGAAGGTCTCCCGGGTGCGGGGCCAGCCGGGCGCGCCGGTGACGACCAGGTACAGCACCACGGCCGTCGCCAGCGTGGACAGGGTGGCGATCAGCGCGGCGCGGCGGTTCCGGGCGCGCCGGTGCCGCTCCCGGGCCAGGCGTCGCTCCGAGGGGACGTAGGGGTCGTCGCGGCCGGGTTCCGCCTCCTTCGTCACCGTCACTTCAGGACCGGGGCGTCGACGGCGTCGGACAGCCACCGCTTCTCGATCTTCGCCAGCGTGCCGTCCTCGCGCAGGGCGTCCACCGCTTCCGACACGCAGGCGGTGAGGGCGCTGCCCTTGTCCAGGACGAGGCCGAACTGCTCCGGTGTGCCGCCCCGGTTCTCGAACTGGCCGACGACCTCGGCGTCCGTCACCTCGGCCGAGGTGATGTAGAACGCGGTCGGCAGGTCGACGACGACGGCGTCGACCTGGCCGTTCTTCAGCGCGGACTTGACCTGGTCGTTCTTGGCGAAAACGGCGGCGTCCCGCTCGGGGCGGACGACGTCCTCGATGTACTGGAGGCTGGTCGTGCCGACCTGCGCGCCCAGTTTGACGTCCTTCAGGCCGGCGACGGTCGTGGCCTTCGCGGCCCGGGAGTCCTTCAGCGCGACGACGGCCTGCCGCACGTCGTAGTAGCCGGAGGAGAAGTCGACGGCCTTCTCGCGCTCCTCGCTGATCGACACCTGGTTGATGTCGAAGTCGAAGGTCTTCTCCCCCGGGGCGAACGCCTTGTTGAAGGGGACGGTCTGCCACACGACGTCCTGTGCGGCGTAGCCGAGCCGCTCGGCGACCGCGTAGGCCGTGGCCGCCTCGAAGCCCTCGCCGCCCGCGGGGTCGTCGTCCTTGAACCACGGTTCGTAGGCGGGCTTGTCGGTGGCGATCGTCAGCTTGCCGGCGGTCTCGGTCTTCAACGCCCCTTCGGCGCAGTCCTGTTGTGCGGAGCCGGGGCTGCTCGCTGCCGGGTCGTCGTCCTCCGGCTGCGGGGCGCAGCCCAGGGCCACGGTGAGCAGGGCGACGGCCGCGACACGTCGCGGAACGAGGGCGAGGTTCATGCCGGGAGACTTACCGTGCGGCCGGTGGTTTGTCGAGGTCGCCCCGGTCTCCGTCCGCATGGTGGGAACGGGTGTTGCGGTCTCGTGAACACTCCGTCCGGGCGACCGCGGGACCCCGTCCGACCGGGCCGCGGCGCGTGGCACGTGCGTACGATGCGGGGATGCCTTCCGACTAAGCGCCGGCCGTCGCGCCCCGGCTCGCGCGGCCGCGCGGGCCCGACGCCGTCGTCGCGTGGGGCACGGCGGCCCTCGTGGCCGGGCCGGCGTTGCGCCCGCTCGCCCCGGGCAGCGGCCCCTTCCTCGCCCTCAGCACGCTGACGCCGGCCGGTGTCGCGGTGACCAACGTGCTGCTGCCGGTGGTGGTCAAGCAGCGCTTCCCCACGCGCGTCGGCGCGACGACCGGCCTCTGCTCCATGGCGCTGAACGCCGGTGCGTCGGTCGCCGCGGCGGTCACCGTCCCGGTGGCCCGGCTGTCCGGCACCGACTGGCGGACCGGGCTCGGGGTGTGGGCCGTGGTGGCCGCGCTCGCGCTGCCGTCCTGGGCAGCGCCGGCCAGGACGCGTTCGGCCGGACCGGCGGGCGCTCCGGAGCCGGGCCCGCCCGCCTCGGGGGCCGCCTCCGCCGTCCGTCTCACCCGCGATCCCACCGCCTGGGCGCTCGCCGTCCACTCCGGGCTGCAGGCCACCGCCGCGTACGTCGTCATCGGCTGGCTCCCGCAGATCCTCCGGGACGCCGGGCTGTCCGCCTCGGCGGCCGGGCTGCTGTCCGCCGTGACCTCTGTGCTCGGCGTTCCGCTCTCGTTCGCGCTGGGTGCCCCGGCGGGGCGGCTGCGCGGTCAGAGCGGCATCGCCGTGGTGATCGGGCTGCGCGGCCGGGACGGTCCGACCGTGGTCCGGCTGTCCGCCTTCGCCCAGTCCACCGGCTACCTGCTGTCCGTGCCCGCACCGATCGTGGTCGGTGCCCTGTCCGAGCACAGCGGCGGCTGGTCGGCGCCGCTGCTGCTCATGGCGGTACTGATGGTGCCGCAGCTCGCGGCGGGCTTCCTCGCCGGCCGGGACCGGCGCGTCGGCTGATCTCCCCCGCGGGCCGGCCGACGCGCCGCCCGGTGCCGCCGGGGCTCAGCCGAGCGGCGTCCAGTGGCCCCGGCGCCGCCACTCCCCGGCCAGCAGTTCGTAGGAGCGGACGCGGTCGGCGTGGTCGTGGGTGATGGTCGTGATGAGCAGTTCGTCGGCGCCGGTGGCCTCCTGGAGCTGCTCCAGCCGGTCGGCGACCGTGGCCGGGGAGCCCACGAACTGCGTGTCGACGCGGTCCCGCACCAGTTCGCGGTCCGCGTCGCTCCAGACGTGGGCCCGTGCCTCGTCGGGGGTGGGGAACGGGACGGCGCCCTCGGCGGTGCGGATGCTGCGCACCCACAGGCCGTAGCCGGTGGCGAGTTCGCGGGCCGTGGCGTCGTCGGCGGCGACCACGACGTCCGCGGAGACGCTGACGTACGGCTCGTCGAGGACCTCGGAGGGCTTGAAGTACGACCGGTAGCCCTCCACCGCCTCCAGTACGCCGCTGGGGGCCACGTGGTAGTTGGAGGCGAAGCGCAGGCCGCGCGCGCCCGCGACCTCGGCGCTCGTCCCACCGCTGCTGCCGAGGATCCACACCTCCAGGTCGGCGCCCTCACCCGGCACCACGTGCGCCTCGACGCCCTCCGGGGAGCGGTAGGTGCCCGCGAGCAGCGCCAGGATGTCGTCGATCTGCTCCGCGTACTCCTGGGACTCGGCGCCGGGCAGCTGGAGCAGCTTGCGCTGGAGCGCGATCCGGGGCGAGCCGAGGAGCCCTTCGACGGAGAAGCGGGGCGGGATCAGCAGGCCGTTCGGTGCCTTGCCGTCGGACACCGGGGGTGTCGGCGGCGCGGCCGTCGCCGGCCGGCCCGGCGGCCGGCCGCCCGAGCGTCCGAGGCCGAGGTCGAGGCGGCCGGGATACAGCGCGTCGAGGAGGCCGAACTCCTCGACCGTGCTCAGCGCGGTGCGGTGGCCGAGCTGGACCGCCCCGGAGCCGAGCCGGATGGTGGAGGTGGCGGCGGCCGTCAGGGCGATGACGACCGCCGGGGAGGTGCCCGCGACCCCGGGGTTGAGGTGGTGCTCGGCGAACCAGTAGCGGGCGTACCCGGACTCCTCGGTCCGCCGGGCGAGGTCGACGGAGTTGCGCAGGGCGTCGGCGGCGGTGGCGCCGGACGGGACCGGGACCAGGTCCAGGACGCCGAGGGGAATGTCAGACACGGAGGGCCTCCGAGGTGTCGGGCGAGTCGGGGGTGGCGGAACCGGGCGTCCCTGACGTGCCGGTCGTGTCGGGCCGCACGGGCTCCCAGGCGAACGGCGGGTCGGGGATGTCCGCGCGCAGCACCGGCGCGACGGCCGACCGGAACAGCTCCAGCGAGTCGCGGTGCGCGGTGTCGGACAGGCCGCCCGCGTCGGCGTGCAGGTGCAGGACCGTGTGCCCGAATCGCTCGTGGTAGCGGTGCACCTTGTCGATGACCTGCTCCGGGCTGCCGATCAGCGCGGAGCTGCGGTCGGCGAAGTCCTCCAGGGTCTCGAAGACGACGGGCAGGCCCGTCCGCCGCTGGAAGGCCAGGTTGCTCTCGAAGACGGGCCGGTAGGCGGCGAGGGCCTCCTGCGAGGTGCGGGCCACATACAGGCCGGCGGTGCCCGCGCCGACGGCTATCCGCGCCGGGTCGTGGCCGTGGTGCTCCCAGCGTTCGCGGTAGTGCCGGATCAGTGCGGCGTAGGGCTCGATGGGGTGGGTGACGTTCGCGGAGAACAGCGGGTCGCCGTGGCGGGCGGCCAGCTCGACCGACTCCTCGCTGGTCGCGCTGCCGTGCCAGACGCGTACAGGCCGCTGGTACGGCCGCGGCCACACCTCGGCGTCGGTCAGCGGCGGCCGGAAGCGGGTGTCGGCGGTGACCTTGTCCTGCCGCCAGAGCCGCCGGAACACCTCATAGCTCTCGGCGTTGCGGTCCCACTGGTCCTCGGGGGTGACGTGGAACAGGTCCCGCTGGGCGCTGCCGTTGCCCTTGCCGATGATCAGTTCGAGACGGCCGCCGGAGAGGTGGTCGAGGGTGGCGTAGTCCTCGTAGGCGCGGACCGGGTCCAGCAGGCTGAGCGTGGTCACCGCCGTGAAGAGGCGGATGCGGCGGGTCAGGGCGGCGATGTGGCTGAGCACGACGGTCGGGGAGGACGAGATGAACGGCCGTTCGTGCCGCTCCCCCACCCCGAAGCCGTCGAAGCCCAGTTCCTCCGCGAGCAGCGCGTTGTCGAGTACTTCGCGGAAGCGGTCGTGGGTGGGCTTGAGGACGCCGGTCGCGGGGTCGGGGCGGTGCGCGATCAGGGTGATCGCGAGGAACCTCATGACGCGGCCCGCTGCTCGCCCGCCCGGTCGGGGTGGGCGAGGCCGAGGTGGTCGCGGAGGGTGGTGCCCTCGTACTCGGTGCGGAAGACACCCCGTTCCTGGAGGAGCGGGACGACCTTGTCGGCGAACTCGTCGAGGCCGGTGGGGGTGAGGTGCGGGACGAGGATGAATCCGTCGGCGGCGTCGGCCTGGACGTACTCGTCGATCGTGCGCGCGACGGTGGCCGGGGTGCCGACGAAGTTCTGCCGGTTGCCGTTCTCGATGACCAGGTCGCGGATGGACCACTTGTTGGCGGCGGCCAGCTCGCGCCACTCCCGTGCGGTGGCCAGCGGGTCGCGGTACATCCGGACCTGGGCCCGGCCGCGGGCGACGGTGTGCTCTCCGACCAGCGGGTCGATGTCGGGGAGGGGGCCGTCCGGGTCGTAGGCGGAGAGGTCGCGGTTCCAGACCCACTCCAGCTGTTTGAGGGCGGTGGCGCCGCTCACCTGCTGCCGGCGCACCTCCCGGGCACTCTCGCGGGCCTCGGCGTCGGTGTCGCCGAGCACGAAGGTGGCGGACGGCAGGATGAGCAGCTGGTCGGGGCGGCGGCCGTGGCGGGCCAGCCGGGACTTGACGTCGGTGTAGAAGGCGCGGCCGGTGTCGAGGGCGGCGTAGCGGCTGAAGATGGCGTCGGCGCTGGAGGCGGCGAACTCGCGGCCCTCGTCGGAGTCGCCGGCCTGGAAGATCACCGGCCGGCCCTGGGGGCTGCGGGGGACGTTGAACCGGCCGTGGATGTCGAAGTGTCCGCCCTCGTGCACGAACGCCCCGGCCTTCGCGTCGCGCAGGAAGGCGCCGGTGGCCTGGTCGGCGAGGATCTCGTCGCCGTGCCAGGAGTCGAACAGCTCGCCCGCGGTGGCGAGGAACTCCTTGGCGCGGGAGTAGCGCTCCTCCTGCGGCAGGAAGCCGCCGCGGCGGAAGTTCTCGCCGGTGAAGGCGTCCCAGGAGGTGACGACGTTCCACGCGGACCGGCCGCCGGAGAGGTGGTCGAGGCTGGCGAACTGGCGGGCCACCTCGTAGGGCTCGTTGAAGGTGGAGTTGATGGTGCCGGTGAGGCCGAGCCGGTCGGTGACGGCGGCGAGCGCGGCCAGCACAGTGAAGGTGTCGGGGCGGCCGACGACGTCCAGGTCGTAGATCTCGCCGCCCTGTTCGCGCAGCCTGAGCCCTTCGGCGAGGAAGAGGAAGTCGAACTTGGCGCGTTCGGCGGTGCGTGCGAAGTGGGCGAAGGAGGAGAACTCGATGTGGCTGCCGGCCCGGGGGTCGCTCCAGACGGTGGTGTTGTTGACGCCGGGGAAGTGGGCGGCCAGGTGGATCTGCTTCACGGGCTTGCCGGACTGGCTCATGATGCGGGGTCTCCTCGTGCTCAGGCGGCGGCGTAGCGGTTGGCGGGTCGGTCCAGGCCGAGCAGGCCGCGCAGGGTGTCGGCCTCGTAGGCGCGGCGGAAGACGCCACGGCGCTGGAGTTCGGGGACGAGTTTCCGGCTGATGGCGGGGAGGTCGTGGCCCGCGACGGCGGGACGCAGCCGGAAGCCGGCCAGTCCGGACTCGGCGAACTCCTGCAGCAGATCGGCGAGTTGGGTGGGGCTTCCGGTGAAGATCCGGGCGTCGCTGACGTACTCCTCGCCCACGAGGGTGTCGAGGCGGTCGCGCCGGGCGGCGGCCTCGGCGGGGTCGTCGTCGAGGAACACCACGAGGTCGGCGAAGACGTGCAGGGGTTCTCCCGCCCGGCCGGCGGCCCGCTGTTCGCGGCGGATCTCGGCGACGATGTCGCGGGCCTGGCCGGTGTCGTGCGGGGTGACGTAGCCGACGTCGGCGGCGCGGGCCACCAGCCGGTAGGGCACGGTGTCGTGGGCGAGGGCGGTGACCGGGGGCTGGCCCTGCGGCGGGCGCGGGGTGATGGAGGGGCCCTTGACGCTGAAGTGCCGGCCGTGGAAGTCGATGTAGTGCAGCTTGTCGCGGTCGATGAACCGGCCGGTGGCCGCGTCCCGGATCTCGGCGTCGTCCTCCCAGCTGTCCCAGAGCCGCCGTACGACCTCGACGTGGTCGGCGGCCTCGTCGAACAGGTCGGTGACGAGTTCCCGGGTGGCGGGGTCGTCGTAGGCCCTGATGCGCGGGACGGTGCGCCGTCCGAAGTGTGCCGCCTCGTTGGGGCGGGCGCTGATCTGGACCCGCAGTCCCGCGCGGCCGGTGCTCACGTAGTCGAGGGTGGCGATGGCCTTGGAGATGTGGAAGGGCTCGGTGTGGGTGGCGACGACGGTCGGTACGAGGCCGATGTGCCGGGTCAGCGGAGCGACGCGGGCAGCGGTGAGGACGGCGTCGAGCCGGCCGCGTACCTGGTCGCGGCGGTCGTCGGGGTCCAGGAAGTGCGAGGACTGCGGGCCGAGGCCGTCCTCCAGGGTGACGAAGTCGAGCAGGCCGCGCTCGGCCTCGCCGACCAGGTCGGCCCAGTACCCGGCGGTGAACAGTTCGCGGGGCCTGGCGGCCGGCTCGCGCCAGGAGGCGGGGTGCCAGCCGGTGCCGTCCAGGGCGACGGCCAGGTGCAGGGGTGAGGACGGTGGGTTCGGGGACACGGTGTGCCTTCCTGGAGATCCGAAAGGACCTGGGCCCGGGGGTGGGCCGGGGTCCCGGGGGTCCGGCGGCCGGTCCGTCCGGACCCGAGGAAGGGGGTCCGGACGGAGGTCCGCGGGGAAAGGCGTCGGTCCCGCTCACGGTGCGCGGCGGCACGGGTGGTGCGCGGGTGCGGTGGTGACGGGCGCGGTGGGCGCGGCGGGCCGACGGCCGGGTAGGTACGGCGTCAGCGGCGACAGAGCGCGCCGGCCACGCGGTGCAGATCGATGTGCGGGCGGGAGTACAGGTGGACGGCGTGGTCTGCGCGGGCCACGTCGGTCACCTCCCTCGGCCGGGTGCGCGGCTCTGCCGCGCGCGGGTCTTCTTCGCTTCCAACGCCTCGATCACATCCGATGTTCCCGTTCCGCGCAACCATGTGCGGTCGGTTCGCGGCCCGGGAGGGCCGCTCAGACCTTGGCGGCGGCCCCGTGCACACCGTGCTTGTCGATCAGGGCCGGCTCGTCGTCGGTGAACGGCGGGAAGTCCAGCACCCGGACGTTGTGGTCGAGCTGCCAGGGCGAACTGGCCCCGATCAGCGCGCTGGTGACCTCCCGTTCGCGGTAGTCGGCGTCGATGACGTCGGGCGACAGGAACGCGCTGTCGGCCGCCCGCGCTCCCTCGGGGACCGTTCCGGTGAGGTACTCGTCGGTGAGGAGTCCCTGCGCGAGGGGGCCGTTCAGCTCCGGGCCGCGGTCGAAGACCGAGTACCTGGGCTGGTGCACCAGCAGCGGCACACCGGGCCGTAGCGGTTGGCGTTGTCGAAGTGGGTGATGCCCAGGCCGAAGGAGAAGGCGGGCAGGTCGAGGCCGGACCGTCCGGCGCGGCGGTACTCCGTCCTCTCGTAGCGGTCGGCCTCCGCCGTGTGCGGGGTGTCGAGGACTGCCATCAGTCGGTTCCCGTCGTTGCTGTGCTGTTCCTGGGAGGGCAGGTCGTCGTGGCGCGGCCGGCGTCGGTGGGCACACGCGGTGCGCGCGAGGAGAGGCGTGTGAGGGCGAGGCGCGTGGGGCGCGGACGGCCGGAGCCGCCGGGTGGGGTCGCCCGGGGAACCGGCCGAGCGGGCGCGGGAGGGGTGTCCGTCCGGTCAACAGCGCGCGCTGGACACCTGGAGCAGGTCGACGCACCGATCCCTGGTCAGCAGTGGTTGCCGGCGCACGGGACTCATGGAGGAGAGTCTGTGCGGACGTCCGGATCACTGTCAACCACCGTCTCGCCGATGCGCGATCGTGGGTCGCGCCGACCAATCCGCGGCGCCGCGGGAACCGGATAACTGTCGCGAGGACCGGACCAGAGGGGGAAGCCGTACGCGCCCGTCCCGACCGCGCGGCGGTTGTGTACGGCCGCGCCCGAACCGCAGGGGAGTGAGCGCGTGACGACCACCGATCCGCACGGCGCGACGGGCGCCTACGCCCTGGACGCCCTGGAGCAGGACGAGCGCGAGGAGTTCGAACGCCACCTGGCCGGCTGCCGGGTGTGCGCCCGGGAGACGGCTGAGCTGTGCGCCACCGCGGTCCGCCTGGGACTGGCGGTGGCGGCGGCGCCGGGACCGGGACTGCGCGAGCGGGTACTGGAGCGGGTGGCCGGATGCCGGCAGGCCGCGCGGGGCCCGGCACCGGACCGCGCGGGCCGTG
>NZ_JAVRHI010000061.1:0-38333 GCF_034105845.1 Streptomyces sp. CRN 30
AGTTCCACTGCACCGACTGCGGCCACCGCGCGCACGCCGACGTCGTGGGGGCTTCCAACGTTCTGCGGGCCGGGCTGGCCCGTCGCCAAGCTCAACCAGCTTGACGAGAAGCCCCCTCGTTCACGAGGGGGAGTAGTCACGATCTCTCCTCGCCGGCCGTCCCGCTCCGGCAGGCACCGCGCGACGGCGGTGCTCAGCGCGAGGTAGGCCGCGGTACCCGCGTTGAGGGCGGCGGGAAGCCCGTACCGCTCGTGCACGGCGGAGTGGCCGCGCCGGACGGGGGAGCGGTCCTCGATGTCGTCGACGACCAGCGACCCGGCGTGGGCCAGTTCGACGGCGGCGGCCAGCAGGCCGAGTCGCTCGTCGGCGCCGAGCACGTCCATGGTGTGCAGCATCAGTCCGGGTCGCCAGCGCTGCCCGCCCCGGTCGGTCAGCCAGCGCAGCGGTGCGACCATCCCGGCGTGGAGGCGTTCGGCCACGTCCGTGCGGACCGAGGGGGACAGGGTGTGCCAACTGCTGTCCGCGCGCAGGAGGGACGCGGCGGCGTCCTCGGAGGCGAGCGCGGGGTACAGCCGCCGCAGGTGCTTCTCGACACGGCCCGTCAGGTCTGCCAGGTGTGCGAGGACGGCGGTCTCCTCGTCGCTGCCGGCGCGGGTGGGGGACGGGTGCATCGTCAAGATCTCCTCACGTCGAGCGGGCGGGCCCTGGCCTTTTCGCCCGCCGTCCGGCATGGGCCAACGACCGCCGGCCACACAGGACACGCTCGCGCCGGCTGCTCGGCTGCTCGGCTGCTCCGGCGTGCGCGGCCTCGCGGGGTTGACGGCCGTGACGCGGCGGCTGTTCCCGGGTGGGCCGTCGGTCAGTCGGCCTGGTGCCGGCTCGGGTCGAAGGTCTCGTCGGACAGCAGGCCGACGGCCGCGCCGTCCAGCATCGCCTGCGTCTTGTGGGAGCGGGGCAGCATGGTCTCCTCGTAGGCGCGGACCGCGTCGGCGACGGTGTCGTGGCGGGCGAGGGCGAGGGCGAGTTCACTGGCGTCGAGCATGGCGAGGTTGACGCCGACACCGAGCGGCGGCATGAGGTGGGCGGCGTCACCGAGCAGGGTGACGGTCGGGTTGCTCTCCCAGGTGTGGGGGACGGGCAGGGCGTACAGCGGGCGGTCGACGTACGGGCCGTCGTTGTCGGTGATCAGCCGGCGCAGGGCGGGCGACCAGTCGCGGTAGCGCTCCAGAAGCAGGGCGCGGATCCGGTCGGTGTCCTGGCCGGTGCTCCGGCCGGTGTCTCCGGTGTCTCCGGTGCCTCCGCTGTTTGCGGTGAGGCCGGTGTGGGCCAGCCAGTCGGGGCGGTCGCGCTGGATGATGTAGACGCGGATGTGGTCGCCGCTGTTGCGCTGGGCGAACAGGCAGCGTTCGCCGTCGGCCGCCATGGCGCTGCCCTGGCCGACGAGTTCGGCGATGTCGGGGTGGTTGCTGTCGACGTCGTCGAACCAGGCTTCGAGGTAGTTGACGCCGATGTGCCGGGGAGTGGCGGAGGACAGGACGCGGCGGACCTTGGACCAGGCGCCGTCGGCGCCGATGACGAGGTCGGCTTCGGTGACGGTGCCGTCGGCGAAGCGGAGCCGGCGGGGGCCGTCGTCGGGTCCTTCGACGCCGCGCAGGGCGTGGCCCCAGCGCACGGTGCCGGGGGTGAGGGAGTTCAGGAGCAGGTCGCGCAACTGGCCGCGGTCGATCTCGGGGGCGGAGAACTGGTTCTCGGCGGGACGGTGATGGAAGCGGAGCGTTCCGTCGGCCGCGGCGTACTGCCGCATCTCCTGGCCCTCGGGGCGGGCGAGGCGGTGGAAGTCCTCCAGCAGCCCGGCTTCCTTGAGGGCGAGCTGGCCGTCGTCGGGATGCAGGTCGAGGGTGCCGCCCTGGTTGCGGTCGTCGGGGCCGGAGGCGAGGTCGTGGACGGTGGCGGTGATGCCGTGGACCTGGAGGATGCGCGCGCAGGTCAGGCCGCCGGGGCCGGCGCCGATGATGGCGATGCGGGGGGTGGTCATGGTGGTGCTCCGTTCTTGGTCGGTGGTGGGCGAAGAGCCGGACACCTGCGCCGAGCAGCGGCTCCGTGGCCCGCCCCATCAGAAAAGCACACCGGTTCAATAAGTGCAACGAGTCAACTTTCTGCACCGTGCCACGCTTGGTGTAGATTGGAGGCATGCCCGACGACACAGCCGCCTCGCCCGCTCGGTCCGCGCCGGTGGGACGCCGTGAGCGCAAGAAGGCCGCGACCCGCCAGGCCATCGCGGACGCGGCCCTGCGCCTGTTCCTGGAACGCGGCTACGACGATGTCGGCATCCGCGAGATCGCGGACGCCGCCGACGTGTCCACCACCACGCTGTTCAAGCACTTCTCCGGCAAGGAAGCCCTCGTCTTCGACCGGCAGGACGAGATGAAGGCCCGCCAGCTCGACGCCGTACGCGACCGACCCGAAGGCCGGTCCGTCCCGGCCGCCCTGCGCGAGCACGCCCTGCGCTACCGCCAGATGCACGCCGACGACGAGCCCGGCGTCGCCGCCTTCCTCGCCCTCGTCAACAGCACCCCGGCCCTTCTCGACTACCAGCACGCCTCCTGGCTGGCGAACACGGCCGCCCTGGCCCAGGTCATCGCCGAGGAGAGCGGCCTCCCGGCCGACGACCCGGCGTGCACCGCCCTGGCCCACTTCGCTCTCGAAGCCCCCCGCGCCGCCCGCCACCACCAGGACAGCGCCGAAGCCCTCAACCGCGCCTTCGACCTCCTCGAACACGGGTGGAAGAACCTCCGCACCCCTTCGTCCGGGGCCGGCTGACGGTCGACGGTCAACGGCCCGAGGGAGCGCCTTTCTGCCGAGCCGGTCGGGTCAGGCCAGGCCGGCCGCGATGGCGCGGCGGACGGCGTCGGCGCGGTCCTGGATACCCGCCTTGGCGAACAGGTTGTTGATGTGGGTCTTGACCGTGGCCTCGCTGATGAAGAGGTGCTCGGCGATGGCCCGGTTGGGCAGGCCCTGGCCGATGAGGGTGAGCACCTCGCGCTCGCGGCGGGTGAGGTCCGCGGGAAGCGCCCGCGCGTCGGCCGGCGGGCGTGTGCGGAGGGTGGCCAGGAGGCGGTTCTGGACCGCGTGGTCGAGTACGGACTGTCCCGCCGCGGCGGCCCGGATCGCGCGGACGATGTCCTGGCGCCCCGCGTTCTTGGTCAGGTAGCCGCGGGCGCCGGCGTTCAGGGCGGCCAGGATCGAGTCGTCGTCGGCGAAGGTGGTCAGCACGACCACGGCCGTCCCCGGGTGCTCCTCGGTCAGCCGGCGAGTGGTCTCGGTACCGTCCAGCACCGGCATGCGCAGGTCCATCAGGACGACGTCGACCGGTGCGGCGGCCACGGCGGCGAGCACCTCGGTGCCGTCCGCGGCGGCGGCCACGACGTCGATGTCCTCGCTCATGTCGAGCACTGCGGCCAGCGGTTCGCGGACGGCGGCCTGGTCGTCGGCGACGACCACCCGCAGCGGACGCTCGGGCGACGGCTCCCGGAGTTCCCGGGGCTCCCGCAGGCCTTGCGAGTCTCGCGGCTCCCGCGGTTCCCGAGGCTCCTGGGCCGGTCCGTTCGTCGTCGTCATCCTCGGATCACTGCCTCCACCTGCCAGCCGCCGCGGTCCGGTCCCTCGGTGAGCGGACCCGCGGTGAGGGTGCCGCCCAGCAGGGCGACGCGTTCACGCATTCCTATCAGCCCCATGCCGCTGCCCACCCCCGCGGTCGCCGCACCGCTCGCGGGTCCGTTGCGGACCGTGAGGGTGGTCGACGCGGTGTCGAACGTCAGCGCCACCGCGATGCCGGCCCCCGGGGCGTGCCGGGCCGCGTTGGTCAGCGCCTCCTGCGCGATGCGCAGCACGTCCTGGGTGACCCGCGCCGGCAGCTCACGGACGGCCCCGGTGACGGTCAGCACGTCGCGGTGGCCGGACGACTCGATCATGGCGGTCAGACTCTCGATCAGTGGCAGGGAGTCCTCGCGCAGCGCGTGCACGGTCCACTGGGCCTGCTTGAGACTCTCCTTGACCAGGCTCTGCGCCTTGTTGTGTGCCGCACGGACCTTCTCCAGGTCACCGGTGTCGATCAGGGCGTCCGCCAGTTCCAGGTGCATGTTAATCCCGGCCAGCGAGTGCGCCAGCACATCGTGGACGTCGCGGGCGATGCGGCCGCGTTCGGTGAGTACGGCCGTCCGCGCCTCGGCCCGTGCGGCCCGCTCGGCGGACTCGGCGGCCTGGAGCCTCGCCTCCACCGCCTGCTGCTTGCTGCGGCCCAGGATTCCGGCCACCACCGGGACACCCGTGCTGAGGCCGAAGGTCCACGTCAGCACCTGGTGATCGGGGCCGATGTAGAAGTAGAAGACGGCGCCGCACAACAGGCTGGACAGGGCCGCGACCGCCAGGGCCGGTCTGAGGGAGAGGCGGTAGCCGGCGTGGCCGACGAGGAAGTAGGCGAAGAGGTAGCCGGAGCCGCCGTCGCTCACCTCCAGCAGGGCGGCCGACGCCACCACACCGGCGGCCAGCCAGACCAGCGCGGCCCGGCGGGGGAAGTCGGGCGGCAGATGCCGGGCCAGCAGGGCGGCGGAGTTGACCACCAGCAGGGCGACCACGGCCAGGCCCTGGCCGCTGAGGCCCACCGGCCGGACGGTGACGACCGCGATGGCGATAATCAGCAGGGTGACGGCCCACTGGAGACCGGCGTCGTGCCGTGGCACGGCCCGCGGGCCGGTCTCCTGTTCAGGATCCGGCCCGGGGGCGGGGGATTCGGCGGAAACGGACACGGCGCGACGATAACCCGTGCTCAGACCGTCCGGTCCGCGGTGGCCGCCGCGCGCGCCCCGGTCACGGCCGGCTGCCGCTGCTCCCGGGTGGCCATCCGGCCGCGGACGAAGATGGTGCCCAGCCGCGTGACCACCTCGGTGAGCGCCATCAGCACGAACGCGGCCACCCACGCGTCGCCCGTGGTGATCTGGTGGGCCACGCTGAAGCGGGCCACGTCGTCGGCGCCGCCGTGGTCGACCCACAGCTGGAAGGCCATCCGCGCGCCCATGCCCAGCACCCACAGGGTCGCGGAGACCGCGCCCGCCTTGATGAAGAGGTGCGTGCCGACCTTGCGTATACGGGTGTACACGCCGCCGGCGACGCCGAGGGCCGCGCCGACGGCGACGAGCGTGCCGATCAGCACCAGGTCGTTGCCGGCCGTGGGCACGGTGTCCAGGTAGCTGTGCGCGACGAAGGCCACGATCCCCAGGGGGATCACGTACGACTTGGTGTCCAGGCGGCCCTCCCGCAGTTGCCGGAAGACGACGAGGAGGAGGGCGATGTCGGTGATCCAGTCGGTCGTTGTCATACGGGCAAGCCTGCTGGCACGGCGCCGTACGCGCCTGGACCCACGGGTGGAACTCCGGGTGGAGTCCGGCCGGCCACGGGCGTGCGCGTGCGCGGAGGGCCGGCTGGTCAGGTGGAGTCGGTGCCGGAAGGCGGCAGATAGGCGGTGCCGTCGATGATGCGGCGCGAGAGGTCGGAGAGGCGGAAGTGGTGGTGGCGGGCGTGGGTGCGCAGCCGTGTGAAGGCGGTGTCGGGGTCGGTGGAGAGGTGGGAGGCGAGGTAGCCCTTGGCCTGTTCGATGACGTTTCGGCTGTCGAGGGCGTGCTGGAGCTGGGCGCTGAGAGTGCGGTGGTGGTCGAGGGCGGCCTGCTGGAGCAGGGAGATGGCCGTGGCGTCGGCCAGGGCGCGGGCGAGGTGGCGGTCGGCGGTGGTCAAAGGGCCGGATTCGTGGCGGAAGAGGTTCAGTACGCCGATGGTCCGGGTGCGCAGTCGGATAGGGGTGGCGTGTACGGATCGGTAACCGGCGCCGTGGGCGCGGGTGGTGAAGTCGGGCCAGTGCGAGGGGCCCACGGTGTGCGGGTGTTCGACGGTGGCGGCTTGTTGGTAGGCGGTGTGGCAGGGCCCTTCCTGGGCGTCGAGTTCGAAGAGTTCCACCAGGCGGACGCGTTCGGAGGTGCTGGCGATCAGGCGCAACGGGCCGTCGGAGGCAGCCAGCATCACTCCGGCGTCGCTGATGTCGAGCAGGTCCAGGCAGTGGTCGACGACGCGGTAGGGGAAGTCGTCGGGGTCGAAGTCGTCGGACAGGGTGTCGGCGAGGTCCAGAAGCGCGGCGGTCACCCGCGTCTCCCGTAGAGCCGAAGGTTCCTGGCAGGTCAACGGCTGGTTCTCGGCGGCGGAGTCAGCGGACACGGCAACCTCCTTGGGCCGTGCCCAGCGACCGGAGCGGGCAGGGAGCACACAAGGCAGGGGCCCCGGACGGCCGGTGCCGGGCATAGGTCGAGGCTACGCCCACGGTCCCTGGGCGGACCCGCACCGACCGGCTTGCACACATGTACCGGCGCCCGGCCCGGAACGGATGCGGGGCGAAGGGCAGTGGGAAGGGCGGGGGCGGCGGAACGTGTGGCGAAGGGCAGTGGGAAAGGTGGGGGCGGCGGAACGTGTGGCGAAGGGCGTGCCCCGACGGCACCGGCGACGGCGACCGGCTTGCCTGCCGGCTCCGTCACGGCCGGTCCCGGGGGCGGCGGCGTCCGGCGGGCAGCGGGACCGGCTCCGCGCCGGGGACCACGGTGTTGGTGAGGGTGCCGAGCGCCTCGACGGTGAGGGTGACGGTGTCGCCGGGCTTCAGGGGCGGCGGCGTCCGCTCGCCTCGCCGTCCCCACAGTTCGGCGAGGCAGCCGCCGTTGCCGCAGGTCCCCGAGGCGAGGACGTCGCCGGGGACGACGCGCGTGCCCCGGGAGGCGTAGGCCGTCATCTCCTCGAAGGTCCAGCTCATGTGGGACAGCAGGTCCTTGCCGACGGTCACCCCGTTGACGCCGGCGCCGAGTGCCAGGCGGAGGAAGCCGTCGGCGTCCCGGTACGGCTCCAGTTCGTCGGCGGTGACGAGGTACGGGCCGAGGGAGGTGGCGGTGTCCTTGCCCTTGCAGGGGCCGAGGCCGACCTTCATCTCGGCGCCCTGGAGGTCCCGGGCGGACCAGTCGTTGAGGACGGTGTAGCCGACGATGTGGTCCCGGGCCTGTCCCGGGGTGAGGTCCCGCCCCTCCCGGCCGATCACGGCGGCCACTTCCAGTTCGAAGTCCAGCGCGGCCGAGCCGGGCGGCACCGGAATGCCGTCGCCGGGGCCGTAGATCGCGTGCGGGTTGGTGAAGTAGAAGGTGGGTGCGGCGTACCACTGCTCGGGTACGCCGCCGGTGCCCTCCACGGACCGGCGTACGCCCTCGACGTGTTCCTCGAAGGTGACGAAGTCCCGTACGGAGGCGGGCCGCAGCGGAGGCAGCAGCCGGACCCGGGAGACGTGCGGGCCGGGCGGCACGTCGAGGGCGCCGGCGGCGAGCAGGCCGGGCAGTCCGTCGCTCCGCGCGATCAGGTCGGTCAGCGAGGTGACACCGGGCAGCGGGAAGAGGGTGCCGTCCTCTTCCACGACCGCCACCCGGCGGCGGTCCCGGTGCGTGAAAGCGGCGAAACGCATGGTGGGCTCCAGGGCGGGGACAGGGGAGGAAGAAGGGGTCAGACCGGCGGGGCGACGAAGACGCCGCGGTCGGGGTCGTTGAAGGACTCCTTGGCGACGAGTTCGTTCATGGGGTTGGCGGTGCCCCACTGGTCGGTCACCTCGGGCCGGGAGAAGTCGTAGACGTGTGGGTGCCAGGTGTCCTCGTCCAGGCACTCCAGCTCGGTGGTGTACTCCACCGTGTTGCCGTGCGGGTCGAGGAAGTAGGTGAAGGTGTTGTCGCCGGCCAGGTGCCGGCCCGGCCCCCAGATCTTCCGGAACCCCGCGCGCATGACGCGTCCGGAGCCGCGCATGTACTCGTCCAGGCCGCGCATCTCGAAGGAGACGTGGTGCAGCGAGGTGTGCGGTCCCTGCGCGATGGCCATCGAGTGGTGCTGGTTGCTGATGCGCATGAAGTGCATGACCTCGCCCATGTGCGGGGAGGACAGCGTGTCCGACAGGGCGAAGCCCAGGTGGCGCTCGTACCACGCGCGGGTGCGGTTGAGGTCGGGGGAGTTGAGGACGACGTGGCTCAGCTTGACCGGGACGGACTCCTTCTCCTCGATCCTGCGGTGCTGCCGCACCTCGACGTCGGCACTGACCTCGATCGTGCGGCCGTCGACGTCGAAGAAGCGGAAGCCGTAGCCGCCGCCGGGAGTGTCCACCCGGCCGGGACGGGTGATCAGCCGGACGTCTCCCGCCAGCAGCCGCTCGGCGAGGGTGTCGACGTCGGCCGGGCTCGCGGCGCCGTACGAGACGAGGTCGAGGCGCTTCTCCTCGGCCTTGCGCAGCCGGATCACGTACTGCTCGGGGGAGCCCTCGGCGGCGAGGAAGGAGATGCCGGAGTCCTCGGCGACCTCGGTCAGGCCCCAGACGCCGGAGTAGAAGTCGAGTTGCTTGTCGTAGTCGGGTACGGCCAGGTCGACGTGGCGCAGGTGGGTGAGGAGACGCATGGAGTCATCCCTTCCGAAGGAGCGCGGTGGCGTTTCCACCGCGTACGGCGTCGAAGTCGGCGTCGGACAGACGGGCGGCGCGCAGGGCGGCGAGGGGGTCCTCGGTGCCCATGTCGAAGGGGAAGTCGGAGCCGAGGAGCACCCGGTCGGCCCCGGCGACCCGGATCAGCTCGCGCAGCACGTGCGGGTCGTGGACGAGGGAGTCGAAGTACAGCCGCTTCAGGTAGTCGCTGGGCGGGTGCGCGCAGCCGGCGCCCGCGTCGCGGCGGGCCGACCAGGCGTGGTCGGAGCGGCCGATGTGGGTGGGCAGGTAGCCGCCGCCGTGCGCGGCGATCAGCTTCAGGGCGGGATGGCGGTCCAGGACACCGGAGAAGATCAGGTGGGAGAGGGCGACGGCGTTCTCCACCGGCTGTCCGACGGTGTTGGACAGGTACCACCGGTCGAGGCGCTCGTCGAGGGTGCAGCCGAAGGGGTGCAGGAAGAGCAGCGCGCCGGTCTCCTCGGCCCGGGACCAGAGCGGCTCGTAGGCCGGGTCGGACAGCTCGCGGCCGGGGGCGTGGCTGGAGATCTCCACGCCCAGCAGGCCCTGCGCGAGGGCGTGGTCGAGGGCGTCGACGGCGAGCGCCGGATGCTGGAGGGGGACGAGTCCGAGGCCGCGCAGCCGGTCGGGAGCGGCCGCACAGTGCGCGGCGGTCGCCTCGCCGGCCAGCCGGTACGCCTTCCCGGCCGTCTCCTCGTCGGCCCAGTAGTGGTAGTGCGACGGGGACGGGCTGACCAACTGGACGTCCACGCCCTGCGCGTCCATCGCCGCCAGCCGCACGCTCACGTCGGTCAGGCGGGGGAGGCGCTCGCGCACCATGGGGCCGCTGACGGCGAGGGCGGCGGGACCGTTGCGACGGGCGTCCAGGGCGCGGGCCTCCGCGTACCCGGGCACACCGTCGACCAGCGCCTCCACCTCGGGCAGCAGGACGTGCGCGTGCACGTCGACCGTGGGGGCGCTCACGGCAGCTCCCGCAGCAGCGTCATGGTGCGGCTCATCAGGCCGGGCACGTCGGCGTCGCGTACCCCGTCGAGCTGCCACTGTCCGAGCCGCACGGACGCCTCGACGACCGGGCGGACGCGGGCGATCCGCCGCTCGTAGTACGCCTGGAACAGCGCGTCGTCCCAGGTGCCGGAGGCGGTCAGCAGCTGCGCGAGCACCCACGCGTCCTCCAGGGACAGCGCGGCGCCCTGCGCGAGGGTGGGCGGACAGCAGTGCGCGGCGTCACCGGCGAGCACGACCCGGCCCCGGTGCCACGATCCCTCGACCAGCATCCGGTCGAACCAGGTGTAGTTGACCCGCGCCGGGTCGGTGATGTGCGCGGTGATCTCCGGCCAGTTGCCGCCGTAGTGCCGGGTGAGGCGGCGCATCTCGTCGGCGTAGGACTCCGGTGGGACGGCGGCGCGGTCGCGGTTGGCCTCGACGACGTACGCGTAGAGCGTGTCCGGGCCGGTGGGGCAGTACCCGGCGATGTAGGCCGGGCCGCCGTAGGCGAGGTCGGTGCGGGTGACACCGGCCGGGCGCGGGGCGGCGACCCGCCAGATGGCCATGCCGGTCGGTTCCGGCCTCTCGGAGACGCCGATCGCGGCGCGGGTGGCGGAGCCGAGGCCGTCGGCGGCGACCACCAGGTCGTAGCGGTGCGCGGAGCCGTCGGTGAACCGCACACGGACGCCGTCCTCGTCCTGGTCCAGCGACTCGGCCCTGGTGCCCAGCCGGACCGAGGCGCCGCTCGCGCGCACGGCGTCGATGAGGATCCGCTGGAGCCGGGGGCGCTGCATGCCGACGGTGGCGGGCAGGTCGTCACCGCCGGTGCGCAGGTCGTCCTGGACGTGCAGGACGGTGCCGTCGGGGGCGGTGATACCGACCGAGCCGAAGCCGTAGCCGGACGCCTCCACCTGTTCCCAGACGCCGAGTTCGCGCAGGACGCGCAGGGCGTTGCCCTGGAGGGTGATACCGGAGCCGGCGGTGGCGTTCCAGTCGTCCTTGGCCTCGACCAGGTCGACGGCGATCCCGGCGCGGCGGAGCAGGACCGTCACGGCGTTGCCGGCGGCACCGCCGCCGATCACCAGGACTTCACGGGCTTCGCTCATGGGGAACTCCTTCGTTCCGCCGGTCACTTGACGGCGATCGGGTTGACGGGGGAGCCGACCGCCCCGGTGATCGGCAGGGGAGCGGCGGTGAGCCAGAAGTCGTACCGGCCGTCGGCCGCGCAGTCCTCGGCGAGCGCGTCGAGGTCCCACATCTCACCGATCAGCAGACCGATGTGGGGGATGGCGACCTGGTGCAGCGGCTGGAAGGCGTGGTCGAACTCATTGGGCCGGACCTCGAACCCCCAGGTGTCGGTGGCGATCGCGGCGATCTCGCTGCCGTGCAGCCACCCGGCCGTGGTGAACGACAGGCCCGGCGCGGGCCCGCCCGCGTACTCGCCCCAGCCGTCCCGGCGTACCCGGGTGAGCCGGCCGGTGCGGACCGAGACGACGTCGCCGCGGCCCACCCGCACACCGTGGGCTTCGGCGGTCGCGGCCAGCTGCTCCTCGGTGATCGCGAATCCGTCGGGCAGCTCGCCGCCGGTGCCGATCACCCGGCCGACGTCGAGGAGCACCCCGCGTCCGGCTACGTGCGGGGCCATGTGCTCGATGCCGGTCACCAGGTCGCCGTCGGAGGTGACGACCTGCTCCGCCGGGCGGCCGTTCCACGCCTTGCCGTGGTCGAAGATGTGGCCGAGCCCGTCCCACTGGGTGGAGCACTGAAGCGGCATCGCGATCACGTCGTCGGCGCCGCCGATGCCGTGCGGGAGGCCCTGGTTGCCGAGGGCGGCGTCGGTGCCGGTGTCCAGCATGGTGTGGACGGGATTGGTGCGGCGCCGCCAGCCCTTCTGCGGGCCGTCGATGTCGAACCGCTGGGAGAGGGAGAAGCTGACACCCCGGCGGATCAGCGCGGCGGCCTCGCGGCGCTTGCCCTCGTCGAGGAAGTTGAGGGTGCCGAGCCGGTCGTCCGCGCCCCAGCGGCCCCAGTTGGAACATGCCTTCGCGGCCTTCGCTATCGCCCCTTCGGGGTCGGTGCGGTCGAGCGTCACGAGGCGTCCTCCTCCGCGACACAGCGGGTGCGCTGGGCGCCCAGCCCGGTGATGGCGGCGTCCATGACGTCGCCGTCGCGCAGCAGCCGGCCCCAGTGCATGCCGTTGCCGGCGGGGGAGCCGGTCAGCACCAGGTCGCCCGGGAGCAGCCGGGCGCTCTGCGAGGCGTAGGAGACCATCCGCGCCACGTCGAAGAGCATGTCCTTGGTGGACTCGTCCTGCATGGTCTCGCCGTTCAGCTTCAACGTGAGCCGCAGGTCACCCGTGTCCCCGACCGAGGCGGCGGGCACGATCCAGGGTCCGAGCGGGGTGAAGCCGGGCGCGTTCTTGCTGCGCAGCCAGTCGGTGCCGATCTGCGGCATGTCCCGGCGGAAGACGGTGGCCCGGTCGGTCAGGTCGTTGGCGATCGTGTATCCGGCGACGTGGTCGAGGGCCTCCTCGACGGACACCCGGTGGGCCGGGCGGCCGATCACGGCGGCCAGTTCCAGTTCCCAGTCGGGCTTCTCGGCCCAGGCCGGCAACACCACGTCGTCGTAAGGACCGGTGAGGGCGCTCGGCAGGCCGATGAACACGTACGGCAGGTCCTCCGCGGCCCGCCGGTCCATGATCTCGGCCGCCTCCGCGCGCCGCTCCGCCTCCGGCCGGTCGTCGCCCGGCGCGCGGTGGGCGACGTGCAGGTCGATGACGTGCTGCCGGTAGTTGGCGCCGGACTGGAACACCTGGCGCGGTTCGACCGGTGCGTGCACCCGGTACCCCGCCAGCGGGGTACGCGCCACGGTGCCGTCGCCGGCCAGCGCGGTCAGCCGCGGCGCCACCGCCTCCCAGTCCTCCAGCAGGTGACGTACGGTCGACCGCGCGTCGCCCAGGGCGGAGTGCAGGTCGATCACCCGGGCGTCGGGCGTGACCAGGGCGGGGAAGGCGGGCCCGTCCGGGGCGGAGAGGGTGGCGAGGGCGAAGGGGCCGGCGAAAAGGGCGGACGCGGCTTCGGGTTTCACGGACATGTCCTCCTCGTTGCGGTGGCACTAATCTGGACCCGCCACCCGTGATCACGGAAATAGATTCCGTGGATGATCGCCATCCGTCTGACGAATTCCCGCAGGTCGACGTCGGACAGCTAGGGAAGTCGCCGTGAAACTTTCTCGCCTGGACCTCAACCTGGTCGTCGCCCTGCGCGCCCTGCTGGAAGAACGGAACGTCACCCGCGCCGGTCAGCGCGTCGGCCTCAGCCAGCCGGCGATGAGCGCGGCACTGTCCCGGCTGCGCCGCCACTTCGACGACGACCTGCTGGCCCGGTCCGGCGGCCACTACGAACTCACCGCCCTCGGCCAGGTCCTGCTCGACCGTGCCTCCACCGCGTACGACCTGCTGGAACGGCTCTTCGCCAGCCGGCCCGACTTCGACCCGGCGACGGAGAGCCGCGAGTTCACACTGGTGGCCTCCGACTACGCGGTGGCCGTCTTCGGCGCCGAACTCGCCCGCACCGTGCACGCGGAGGCCCCCGGCGTCCGGCTGCGGTTCGCCCAGACCCCGACCACCGTGGTCGACGCCACCGACACCTTGCTGAGCACCACCGACGGGCTGCTCATGCCGCACGGCGTGATCAGTGACTTCCCCGCTACCGACCTCTACGACGACCGGTGGGTGTTCCTGGTCGCCGAGGACCACCCGAGCGTCGACGACCGGCTGACCCGGGAAGACCTGGCCCGCCTGCCCTGGGTCACCTACCAGCGCACCTACGACGCACCGGCCGTACGGCAACTCGGCATGCTGGGCATCGAACCGCGCGTCGAGGTGTCCGTCGACAGCTTCCAGATCATGCCGCTGCTGGTCGCCGGGACCGGGCGCATCGCCCTGATCCAGGCCCGCCTGGCCCGGCTCCTCGCGCCGCTCGCCGCCGTCCGTGCGGTGGAGCCGCCGTACGAGGCGGTGCCCCTGCGGGAGGCGCTGTGGTGGCACCCGGTGCACACCCACGACGCGGCGCACATCTGGCTGCGCGAGACGGCGGCCCGGGTCGGCGGCCGCGTGAACGGCACGGGGAGCTGAGTCCACGTGGTGCCGCGTACCACCGGGCGCGGGGTCGTCGTGGTCCGCATCGCCCGGTCCCTGCGGCCCTGGGTCGCGGACTGGCTGCACCGCATCGCACCGCACCGCACCGACACAGATCGTCAACTGATCGGTTCTCACGGGGCTGGCCGCCGCGCCGGTGCTGCGTAGGGTTCTGGAGAGGCGGCAGCGCGGCACGCGCGCACACCGTCCGTTCCCGCGCCGGGCGTTCAGGCGCGTTCCGGCGCATCCAGGAGAGAGGGAGACACACCCATGCGCGCCCTTGTGGTCGATCACGGCGAGGCCGGACCCGTCCGGTTCGCCGACGTCGAGGAGCCCGTACCGTCCAGCGACGAGGCGCTGGTCGGGATACGGCACATCGGTCTCAACTTCGGAGAGCTGAACTACGTGGAGCAGTGGCCGGCCGGTGCCGTGCACGGCCACGACGCGGCCGGCGTCGTGGTGCGCGCCGCGTCCGACGGCTCGGGGCCGCCCGAAGGCACACGCGTCGCGCTGGGAATGTCCGCCCACGCGTGGGCGGAGCGGGTGGCGGTCAGCCCCGCCTCGCTCGGCATCGTCCCCGAGGGCGTGGCCCTGGCCGACGGCGCGGCGCTGGGGATCGCGGGAGTCACCGCACTGCGGGTGCTGCGCAAGCGTTCCCTGCTGGCGCGCGACGTGCTGGTCACCGGCGCCAGCGGGGGAGTGGGACACTTCGCCGTCCAGCTGGCGGCGCTGGCGGGCGCCCGGGTGACGGCACTGGTGGGATCGCCGGACCGGGCCGCCGGGCTCCGCGAACTCGGGGCCGACCGGGTCCTGACCGACCTCGCGGACCTCGCCGACCTGACCGACCCGGCCGGGGCCGAGTGCCGGTTCGACCTCGTCCTGGACACGGTCGGCGGGCCGGTCATGGCCCAGGCGTGGAGTCACCTCGCCGAGGGCGGCACCCTCCACGCGGTCGGTTACTCCTCGGGGCAGGACATCACGTTCCCGTCAGGGGTCCTGTTCGGCTTCGGCGAACCCCGCTCCATCGCCACCTACGGCGACATGACACCGACCAGCGCCGAACTGACGGACCTGCTGGGCCTTATGGCCGCCGGCAGACTCTCGGCACCGGTCGGACTGCGGGGCGACTGGCGGGACGTGGACGACGCCGTCCGGGCACTGTTCGCGCGTAAGGTGCACGGGAAGATCGTTCTCGACGTGGCCTGACGTCGGCCGTGGTCTTCGGATGCCTGCCGCGCCTGCCGCACCGCCGTGAGAAGGGGAACGATGGACGTACTCGCGGAAGCCTTGCGCGTATCGGGTGCGCGCGGGGCGCTCGGTGTCGTGCTCAAGGCCGGAGGAGCCTGGGGCCTGTGGCTGGACTCCTCCCCGGGAGCGGCACTGCACGTGGTGTCCCGTGGCTCGATGTGGCTCCACGCCTCGGGCGGTACGCCCCTGGAGGTGCGGGCGGGAGACGCCGTCCTGTTGCCGCCGGGCACCGCCCACGGGATAGCCGGCGGGTCCGGTACGACGATGGGCTCCTGTGACCGCCGGGCGACGGACCGGGCCCTCACCGACGGCAGCCCCCTGCACCTGGGTTCGACGCCGGCGCACACGGAAGTGCTCGTCCTGCGCTACGAGCAGGACCCGGAGGTGAGCACGCCGGTGCTCACCTCCCTCGCCCGGCCGATGCACGTCACGAGCCGGGAGAACACACAGCTCAGAAAGACGGTCGAGCTTCTCACGGCGGAGCTCGCGCAGCCGCAGATCGGCACCACCGCCGCCGTCAACAGCATCGTCGACCTCCTGCTCATCCAGTTCGTACGCGTCTGGCTGACCCGTCACCCCCAGGAGCCGTCCGGCTCATGGCTGGGCGCGATGCGCGATGCGGTCGTACGCGACGCCCTCGCGTGTGTCCACGCCCGGCCGGAACACCCCTGGACCACCGAGTCCCTGGCGGCCGCGACGGCGGTCTCCCGGACGACACTGTCCAGACACTTCCGGTCCGCCCTCGGACAGACGCCGGGCGCGTACGTGACACGGTGGCGCATCGACCTGGCGTCCGTCCGGCTCCGCGACACCGACGAACCGGTGGAGTCGATCGCCGGCGCGGTCGGTTACGCCTCCCCGCACGCCTTCAGCCGGGCCTTCCGACGGGCCCGGGGCGTTCCGCCGGGCGAGTACCGTTCCCGGCTGCGGCTTCCATAGCTGGCGGAATCCCACCGCCGCGGCGCCCGGCTACGGCGTAGCCTGAGAAGAGTTCTCGTACTGCACCGCACCGCACCGCATCACACCGCACCGCACCGCAGCACCGCACCGGAGTGAGACGTTCCGTCCGCTCCGAGGCCCCGCGATTGGCGGATCAGTGCCATGAAGATCACCATTCCCGCGTTCTACTGCCCGATCCCGTCGCGGCTGTGCCCGCTGACGGAACAGGCCGACAAGCGCAGCCTCGAATGGATCGAACGGCACCGCGCGTACCGGGACGAAGCGCACTGGAACAACCTGACACGGACCCGTGCCGGATTCCTCGCCGGTTACACGGTGCCGGACGGGAGCGGAGAAGGATTCCAGATCTACTCGGACTTCCTCTACTGGCTGCACACCTTCGACGACACCTTCTGCGACGAACAGACCGATGACCGCCGGAGCCCCGTCCGGCTCGACTTTCTGACGCTCCAACTGCTGCGGATCCTGGAGGCGCCGCGTACCCGGATCCTCACCGGGCATCCCTGGGCCCAGTCGCTGCGGGACATACGGCAACGGCTCGACACATGCGCCACTCCCACCCAGATCAGCAGATGGAAATCCGAGATGGCGGGATACTTCCTCGGCATCACCGGCGAGGCGGGAAACCGGGCGGCGGCCGCCCCGGTGAGCATGGCGGATTACCTGCTGACCGTGTTCTACACGGGAGCCATGCAGCCCGCCTTCATGCTCACCGACGTGGCGTGCGGGTACGAGGTTCCGGACGAGGTGGTGACCTCACCGCACGTCCGGGCCCTCGCCGACCTGGCCGGTCTCATCGTGGAATGCGACAACGACATCACGTCCTACGGAAAGGAGACGTACCGGAGTTCCCGTTACGGCTTCCCGGCGCCGCAGAACATGGTCGCCGTCCTGTTGAACGAGCGCTGTCGCGGTGAGACCGACGCACTGGAGGCGGCGGCCTCTTTCCGGGACGGTCTGATGAGCCTGTTCCTGACGTTGAGCGAACAGCACACCAGGTGCTCGGACACGAGCAGCACGGCAGAGGTCTACACGGCCGGTCTCGGACAGTGGATCCGCGGATACCTGGACTACGCCCGCACCAGTGACCGTTTTCTGAAGCCGGCGAATTCCGGCGACCCGGAGGGCCCGGTCATCGAATGGCCGAAGCCGTGGACCGACGCACCACGGGAGACACCCGCATTCCTCTCGGTCCCCTTCGCTTCCTGGTGGCGGAGCCAGGTGAAGGAGGGAAAGGCAGCATGAAATCGTTCCAGGAGATCCCCATGGCACCGGGGAAGAGCCCTGTCCTCGGCCACCTCATACCTCTGACCCGCGACCCGCTCGGCCTCTTCCGGAGTGTGCCGCCGGGACAGGAACTGCTGCGCCTACGGGTCGCGGCCACCGACGTCCTGCTGGTCTGCTCCCCGTCCCTGCTGGACCAGGTGCTGCGCGACGACCGCACCTTCGACAAAGGGGGACTGCTCTTCGAACGGGCACGGGAAGTCATCGGCGACGGGGTCGGCAGCTGCCCGCACGCCCAGCACCGCCGGCAGCGCCGGCTCATCCAGCCGGCGTTCCATCAGGACCGGATGCCCGGCTACGCGAAGGTGATGACCGACTGCGTCGTCGAGACGACGCGGACGTGGCACGACGGGCAGGAGATCGACGTCCTGCCCGAGCTGGTCGGGGTCACCATGCGCATCCTGCTCCTCACCCTCTTCTCGGACTCCCTCTCCGTTCAGCGCGCCCGCGAGATGGGCAAGGACGCGGGGATTCTCTTCAAGGGGTTCTACTGGCGCATGTTCATGGTGCCGCCCTTCGACAAGCTCCCCACCCCGGGCAACCGCCGCTACCGACGGGCCCACACCCGGCTCCGTCAGGAGGCCCTCACCATCGTCGAAGAACGCCGCCGGGACCAGGCAGAGGACCACGGCGACCTGCTCTCCGCCATGCTGGCGTCACGGGACGAACCGTCCGACGGTCCCGGTCCCTCCGGCCATGGACCCTCCGGCCACGGGCCCTCAGGGCGCGGGCTCTCGGACGACGAGATCGTCGACCAGGTGATCACCTTCCTGCTCGCCGGCACCGAGATCACCGCAGGGAGCACCAGCTGGACCCTGTATCTGCTGGCACACCACCCGGAGCAGCGGCAGCGGGCGTTCGCCGAGGTGGACGCGGTAGGCCGGATCCCGACCATCGAGGACCTGCCCGCGCTGCCCGGACTGACCTCCGTCATCAACGAGTCCCTGAGGGTCTACACCCCGGGCTGGATCTCCAGCCGTACGACGTCGGACGACTCCGACCTGGGCGGCCACCGCGTTCCGCGCGGCACCACGATCATCTTCAGCCCCTACCTGATCCACCATCAGGAGGCGCTGTACCCGGACCCCGAGACGTTCGACCCGCGGCGCTGGGAGGAGCCGGGCGGGGCCCCGGCCGAGCGGAGCGCGTACATCCCCTTCGGGGCAGGTGCGCGGAAGTGCGTCGGGGACCGGTTCGCACTCACCGAGGTGGCGCTGCTCCTGGCCGCCATCCTCTCCCGGTGGCAGCTGGACGAAGCCCCGTCGAGCCGGCCGCGCCCCAAGCCGGGCACGGTCCTGACCCCGGCCCGGCTGCGGATGCGGGTGGCGGAACGTCATGTGCGGCATGACACCGGCACCGTCCCGGCACCCACCCCCGGGTGACCGTGCTCCCGGCCGGTCGCCCCGGCAGGGGCGGGGTGCCGGTCAGGCCGCCAGGCGGGTGCCGCGGCGCCAGACGGCACGGGTGTTGAGGGTGTCGCTGATGTCGCTGACCGGGTCACCGTCGACCAGGAGGAGGTCGGCCCGCAGGCCCTCGGCGACGCGGCCCCGGTCGCTGAGGCGGAAGCGGCGGGCCGTGGTCGCGGTGGCCGCGCGCAGGGCCCGTGCGGGGGTGAGGCCGGCCGCCACCAGGTACTGCAGTTCGTGGTGGAGGCTCGCTCCGTGCGCCAGGCCCCCGAAGAACGTCTCGGGCATGGAGACGTCGGTGCCGGCCAGCACGTCGACACCGGCGGCGTCCAGCGCGCGCACGGTGTCGTACACGTCCTGGAGGCTGCCCTGCGGGTAGCGGTTGTAGCTGGAGCGCAGGGTCCGGTCCCAGTCGGCGTCGAGGCGGGCGGCGACCCGGGGGTCGTCGGCGAGTTCACCGCCGGTGATCCCCATCATCGAGGCGTTGAGGGTGACACAGGGGATGACGAACATGCCCGCGTCCCTGATCACGTCGATGATCTCGGCGGTGTGCGGCTGGTCCATGAAGACATGGGTGACGCCGTCGACACCGGCTTCGGCGGCCGTCCTGGTGGCCTCCACGGTCAGCGCGTGGGCCACGGTCAGGGCACCGTACTTCTTGGCCTCGGCGACACCGGCGCGCACCGTGGCCCCGTCGAGCGCGGGCAGCCCGGGGTGTCCCTCCACGCTGCCGTCGTCGATCATGAACTTGATGAAGTCGGAGCCCCGGGCGAGGAGTTGCGGCACGAAGGCGGCCGCTTCCTCGGGGGTGCTGGAGAAAGGCATGAGGGGCATCACCGGCGGAAGGTCCCACTTCGGCCGGAAGCCTTCGGGCATCAGCTCGCTGGGGTGACCACCGGGCGGTGTGATGGCGAAGCCGGAGGAGCGCACGTCGGCCTGGGTGTCGTCGTCGGTGACGGCCCCCCGGTTCTCCCGGGTGTTCATCCCCTGCATCTCCAGTTCGGTCGTCACCCCGAACCGCAGGGCGAGCGCCAGGGAACCCGGGGCGGAGTGGACGTGGGCGTCGATGAGTCCCGGCAGCAGGGTGGCGCCGCTGCCGTCGACGATCTCGCTGCCCCGCGGAGCCTCGCCGCCGATACGGGCGATCCTCCCGCCGTCGATGACCACGGTCCGTACGCCGACCGCCTTCTCCCCGTCGAAGATCTGCGCGTTGGTGATCGCGGTGAGCGCCATGGCGGTCCGCCTCGTTTCCTGACTCGTTCAGCTCGTCCGGCATTTACATACCTGATGCTATGTACTGAATGAAGGGTATGCAAATGAGCCGGCCGCGCCTAGAATCGGCGTATGAGCAGCACGTCCTCCTCCGAGCGGCCCTCCGACGACCCGGCGCTGGATCAGATCGGCCCGGCCCTGTCCCGTCTGCGGCGACGCGCACCGGCATCGAGCAAGGACCTCTCCCGCAACCTCGTGCTCAACGTCATCGCCGACGCGCCGGGTGAGACGACCGTCGGCGGGCTCGCGGCCGAGATGGGTGTCGCGCAGCCGGTGGCCAGCCGGACCGTCGCCGCCTGCATCGAGGACGGGCTGCTGCGGCGGGCGGCATCCCAGTCCGACGGCCGCCGCACCGTGCTGGAACTCACCGAACACGGCGAGGCCGAACGCGACCGCTTCGCCGCCGAACAGCGCGAAGCGTTCCTGGAGATCACCGTCGCCTGGTCACCGCGGGAGCGGACCCAGTTCGCACGGCTCCTGGTCCGGTACGGAGTCGACGCCACCGCCTGGTCCAGGAACCAGGCCGCGAACCGCCGCGACTGAACGAGCGGCGCCCCGGCCGGCCTCCGTCGTGGCAGGCAGGCCGGGGCGCCGAGCGGCGGCAGGATCGTGCATAAACGTGCACGCTACGGCTGGGTGCCTCGTTCACCCTGTTCGCCCCGTTCACGCTGTTCACCCTGTCGGCAGGGAGGTCTCCTGTCGGCCGAGGTCCGGGATCTCCGCGATGTCGTAGTAGACGGGCAGCCCGCGGCGGCGCGCGATGGCGACGTCCTGGTCGGCGCCCTTGGAGTCGCCGGGGAGCCGCAGTACGGCGTCGCAGCGGTCCAACAGGCGCTGTGCGGTCGGGTAAAGAACCTGCTCGGCCAGGGGGTCGGTGGGGCCCGCGCCGGCCGAGTGCAGGACGGGCAGGGCGATCCACTCCCCGATGACGGGAAGGTGCCCGGCGGCGAAGACGGGCCACGCGGCCGCTTCGAGACGGGCCAGGTTGGCGGCCATGGCCTGCGTGTCGCCGTCGGTGCCGGAGCGGTAGGGCCCGGCGATGAGAATGAGCATGGGCTTGTCGTTCATGGACGCAACGATACAACGCTACATGCAGAAACATGCAAGACCATGCGAGAATGGGGACAGTGGACTGACCCACTCAGGACATTCACTTCACCCTGTCCGGGACTCCGCGGCGGCCGGTTCCGCCACCGCCGGTGCGGCGGGCGTCCGGGCCGGCAGCCGGGCACCCTCGATGTCGATGTGCGGGATACGGCGGTCGAGCCGGGCGGGCAGCTTCCAGGCACGGTCGCCGAGGAGCGCCAGGGCGGCGGGAACGAGCGTCATACGGACGACGAACGCGTCGACGGCGACACCGAAGGCCAGGGCGAAGCCGATCGACTTGATGATCGGGTCGTGGTTGAAGATGAACCCGGCGAAGACGGCGGTCATGATCAGGGCCGCCGCGCAGACGACGCGCCCGCTGCGGGCCATGCCGTGGACGACGGCCTCCTCGGCGTCGCCGGTGTGCTCGTAGTGCTCGCGCATCCGGCTGACGAGGAACACCTCGTAGTCCATGGCGAGGCCGAACAGGACGCCGATCAGGAGGACGGGCAGGAAGCACGCGATCGGCGCGGCGGCGGCCACGGACAGCGGCCCGCTCAGGTGTCCGTCCTGGAACACCCAGACACTCGCGCCGATGGCGGCGGCCACCGACAGCAGGAACCCGACGACGGCCTTGAGCGGCACCAGCAGGGAACGGAACGCGGCCGTCAGCAGCACCAGGGCCAGCAGCACGATGATGGCGACGAACAGGGGGAGCGCGTCGGAGATTTTGTCGGAGACGTCGATGGTGGACGCGGTGGTGCCGGCGATGTAGAGGGTGCCGCCCGCCTGCGCGACGGTCGCGGCGTCGGCGTCGCGCATCCGGTGCACGAGGTCGGTGGTGGCCGCGTCGTCGGGCCCGGTGGCGGGTACCACGCCGATCAGGTAGACGGTCTTGTCCGCGTTGGCGGCGGGCGGGGCGACCGCGGCGACACCGCGCTGCCCGGCCAGATCGCCGCGCAGCGCCTCCAGGGTGGCGGCCCGCCGGTCGGCGGGGATGTCCCGGGCGTCGACCACCGCGGCCAGGGTGGCGTTGAAGCCGGGGCCGAAACCCTCGCTGAGCAGGTCGTAGCTCTTGTGCTGGGTGGACTCGGCGGGCCGGGCGCTGTTGCCCGGCAGCCCCAGGCGCAGGTCGAGGGCGGGTACGGCGACGGCGAGGAGGGCGATGGTGCCGACGGCCAGCGTCACCAGCGGGCGGCGCGTGACGAGGCGGCCCCACCGCATGCCCCACGCTCCCGGTTCCCGGCGCGGACCACGCGGACCGTCCGCGGCCTTGCGGCGGGGGCGCAGCCGGGCGCCCGCGAAGGCGAGCAGCGCGGGGACCAGGCTGACGGCGATGAGGACGGCGAGCAGGACGGTGACGGCCGCGGCCAGTCCCATGGCGTTGAGGAAGGGGATGCCGGTGGCGCACAGCGCGACGAGCGCGATGATGACGGTGGCACCCGCGAAGACGACGGCGCTGCCGGCGGTGGCGACGGCGCGGGCTATGGAGTCCTCGACGTCCTGGTCGTCGTCGGCGAGTTGTTCGCGGTGCCGGGCGATGATGAACAGGGCGTAGTCGATGCCGACGGCGAGACCGAGCATCACCGCGAGGACGGTGGCGGTGCCGGTCAGTTCGACGAAGCGGGAGACGAACATGACGCCGAGCACGCCGATGCCGACGCCCACGGCCGCGGTCAGCAGCGGCAGCCCGGCGGCGATCAGACTGCCCAGGGTGACGGCGAGGACGACTACGGCCACGACCACGCCGATCACCTCCGCGACGCCGCCGATCTCGGTGGGCGGCGCCATGGCCGTACCGCCGAACTCCACGCGCAGGCCGGTGTCCCGGGCCGCCGAACCGGCCTGCTCGACCTGCTCCCGCGCGCTCTCGTCCAGGTCGGCTACCGGGTCGGAGAAGGTGACGTCGGCGTAGGCGATGGTGCCGTCCGCGGAGACGGTGCCGGTGGCCGCCGGGTCGGAGACCGCCACGACGCCGGGTATGCGCGCGGCCTCCTTCAGCGTCGCCTCGATCCCGGGGGCGTACCGGGACCCGGTGACCTTCTCCGAGCCGGGTGCGGCGAAGACGATGCGGGCCTGGGCGCCGGACGCCTGCGGGAACTCCTGCCGGAGCAGGTCCTGCGCCTGCTGCGACTCGACACCGGGCACGGTGAACTCGTTGCTGGTCTTGCCCGGCAGGGTGACGGCGAGGGCGGCCACCGCGGCGAGCAGCAACAGCCACACCGCGGTCACGGATTTCCGGTGACGCACGACCCACCGGGCCCATGAGTACAGACGCGACGCCATACCGATCGTTCCTTCCGCGCGACAGACAAGTGAGTTACACCGTAGGCTCAAATTACACCGAGTGTAAAATCTGTCGCCGGGTAGTACGCTACGTTCCGTGAGCACCGAGGGACTGCGGGAACGGAACAAGGCCAGGAAGCGCCAGGCGATCCTCAAGGCCGCATACGAGCTGTTCATCGAACGCGGCTACGACACGGCCACCCTCACCGACATCGCCGCCCGTGCCGAGGTCTCGCGCCGCACGCTCACCCTGTACTTCCCCACCAAGCTCAGCCTCGCGCTGGCCCACCTCGACTCCATCGACGAACGGCTGTTCGCCGCGCTCGGGCGGCGCCGCGCGGACCAGACGTCCATCGACGTCCTGGAGGAGTGGCTGGCCGGCGAGGCGGACCGGCACCAGGACGGGCTCCAGTCCCTCACCGAGACGATGCTCGCCGTCAACCCGCAGCTCCAGACGGCGCAGCAGACGCGGATCGCCGAGACCATCGAGCGCGGCGCCCGCCACCTCGCCGAGGAGAACGGCGTGGCCCCCGACAGCCTCGACGCCCGGATGACGGCGGCGGCCGCGGCGGCCGTCGTGGGGTGTCTCGGCCCAGGCCCCACCCGCGAGGGCATCGCCGCCGCGATGGCCTTCCTCCGGGCCGGCATGGCGGCCCTCGCGGCCCGTCCCACCGACGGCTGACCCGGCCGCGGGAAGCGCCGTACCGGCGTCGGCGAAACGCTCAGACCGACGCGAACCCGGCCGTCAGGCAGGCCAGCAGCCGGCCCGGCGCGTCCTCCTGGAGCAGGTGACCGGCGCCGTCGATCCAGTGCAGCTCCGCGTGCGGAACGCGGTCGTGGAGCCACTCGGCGTACTCCGGAGGGAGAATGCGGTCCTCGCGGCCCCAGACGAGCCGTACCGGAATCCGGATACCGCCCAGCAAAGGCTCGTACGCGGCCGTGTCCGCCTGCCTGATCTGGGTGTACTGACGGTAGAACGCCGCCTGGCCCGCCTCCCCACGCCACGGCGCGAGGAAGGTGTCGAGGACCCCCGGCCGGAAACCGGCGTGCGTGGCGTGGCGCAGGTGGGCGGCGACCAGCGCCTCGTGCGCGTAACCCGGCAGCTCGCGGAAGACGTCCTCGTGCTCCAGGAAGAGCCGGAAGAGCCCTCGCTCCCACTCGCCGCCGCTCACCGCGTCGAAGAGGGTCAGATCCCGGTAGTTCCGCTCCTCCAGCAGCAGGGTCCGCAGCGCCACCGCCCCGCCGATGTCGTGAGCCACGACGCTGGGGCGCGACAGCCCCCAGTGGTCGAGGAGCCCGGCGAAGTTCCTGGAGTGGGCCGCCAGGCTCAGATCCTGGCCCTCCCGCTGCTCCGACCGGCCGAAGCCGAGATGGTCGAAGAAGAAGACCTTGCGGTCGCGGGCGAGTGCGGGAGCGATGTCCCGCCACAGGAAGGAGGAGTACGGCGTGCCGTGCACCAGCACGAGCGGGTCCCCGCTGCCCAGGGTCCCCCACCGCACCACCCCTCCGGGTGTCTCGAACTCCTCGTCCAGTGTCCACTCCACCGTCTCGCTCCTCTCCCACCTCGGGACCTGCTCTGAGACCTGCCTTGAGACCTGCCTTGAGATCTGCCTCGAAAGCACCGCCTTCCACACGTAGCGGCCTTCGATGCCTCGGCAGCCGTGATCTCCTTCCTCAGCACCTGATCAAATGGAGGGACGGCAGCGGCGGCCGGCCCGCCGGCCGGTCATGCCGAACGTCCCCCTGGAAGCCGGAAGCCGGAAGTCGGAAGTCGGAAGCTGGAAGCCGGAAGTCGGAAGCTGGAAGCCGGAAGAGTGAGGAAGCGATGACTGTGGAGACCGAAGCGAAGCTCGTCGAGCGGCTCGCCGGCCACCGGCGCCGCTTCGACGCCTTGTTCGCGCGGTACTTCGACTCCCTGGCAGGACGGCCGCTCGGGCGCGGCTCGTTCGTGCCGGAGGCGCTGAAGACGGTGCGCGACATGTCGCTGAACGGCGGGAAGCGGCTCCGGGTCGCGCTCGTGCACGAGGCAGCGCGACTGGTCACCCCGCAGCCGGTACCCGGACTGGACGAAGCCGCGATCAGCATCGAACTGCTGCAGACACACGGTCTGATCCACGACGACATCATCGACGACTCCCCGGTGCGCCGGGGCGCGCCCTCGGTGTACTACGGCTACAGGCGGCGGTTCCCCGACCGCGAGCGGACGGCACTCGGGCTGGCGATCCTCGCCGGGGACCTGGCCGCCTTCCTGTCGGTACGGGTCCTGCTGGACGCGCCGGTCCCCGGTGAACTGCGGCAGGCGATGGCCGCCGCGCAGGCGAGGGCGGGCGCCGACACGGTCCTGGGACAATTCCTCGACCTGGAGCGGGACTTCGGGGCGGTGCCGGACCGTCAGGCGCTGGACCTGGTCTCCGAGTACAAGAGCGCCCGGTACTCGGTGCTCGCGCCCATGGAACTCGGCCTGCTCGCCGCCGGTGCGGACCCGGCCCGGCACGGGGAGGAACTGGCCCGGTACGCGAGGCTGGTCGGAGTGAGCGGACAGATGCACGACGACCGTCTGGACCTGTTCGGAGACGCGGACACGGTCGGCAAGCCGGTCGGCTCGGACCTGCGCGAGGGCCGCCGCAGCTATGCGGTGTGCGCGATCCTGGACGCCACGAGCGGGGCGGAGCGCGACTGGGTGGAGTCGGTACTCGCGGCCCCCGACTGCCCGCCGGAGACCGTCGCCCGGATGCGGGACATCGCCCGGCGCCACGGCGTCGACGAACGACTGGACGCGGAGATACGCCGTGCCGCCGAGGCGGCGAGCCAGGTGGCTGCCCGGTGGCGGGGGCGGTGGCGGGACGACGCGGTCGACTTCTTCGAAGGACTGCCGCTGTGGGGCACGCGGCACCGTCCGACGGCACCGGGCGTCGCGCACGGGGGCGTTTAGAATACCCGAGGGGGTATCTCTGAGGAGTGCGGGCTGTGGAACTGGCGATGGCGGCTGAGGAACTCAAGACGGTGGTCAACCGGCTGCGTCGGGCGCAGGGGCAGATCGCCGGTGTCATCAAGATGATAGAAGAGGGGCGGGACTGCGAGGACGTGGTCACGCAGCTCGCGGCGGCGTCCCGGGCATTGGACCGGGCGGGTTTCGCGATCATCTCCACCGGGCTGCAGCACTGCCTGGCGGACGAGGACATGGCCGCCTCCGGCGACCGGGAGCGGATGCGTGCCCGGCTGGAGAAGCTGTTCCTCTCCTTGGCCTGAGCCACAGCGCGCCGCGGCGCGCTGTGGACCCTCGGCCCGCCGGCCGCCCGCCGGGGCGGGCCTTCCGTCACGTGGGCTTTCTGCGGCCGGTCCACGGCCACCGTCGGCGCTCGGAGGCCGCCCGCTGGGGCGGCGCGCCGGCGTGGGGTTCGTCGACGTACCGGGTGAGGTCCATCCCCATCAGACGGTACGTCAGCGCCGGCAGCCCCATCCCCAGGAGGACATCGCCGTCGCGGAAGGCGTCGACGCCCTCGCGGAAGACCCGGAACGCCGTCAGCCCGTCCTGCAGATCCATGTACGCCGAGATCCTGCACTGGAGCGCCCACTCGTTGCGCGGATTGAGCTCGTAGGAGCGGTTGAGGTCGACGAGTGCCCGCTCGGGGTGACCCATCAGACGGTAGGTCTCGCCGCGGCCCGCGATGCACCACTCGTAGTCGGGCAGCAGCTCGATCGCCCGGTCCAGGTCCCAGAGCGCCCGCGCGTACTCCTTCTCCACCCGGTGGATCGCTCCGCGCGTGGCGTAGGCCCAGGCCAGGTCCGGCTGGAGCCGCACGGCCCGGGTCGCGTCGGCGACCGCGAGATCGTCCTCCTCCGTGAGGCGGTACGCGGCGGCCCTGGCCGCCAGAGCCGCCGCGTGGTCCGGTTCTTCGCGTATGACGGCCGACAGGACCTCGATGCCCTCCTCGTAGTGGCCGACGGCCAGTTGCGCGACGGCGTACCGGAACCCACGGCCGGCGGGCCGGGTCAGCTGGTCGCCGAGCCGAGACCCGATGCCGGCGTGCAGCCGCCTGAGGTAGCGGAAGGTGCTGTCGTCCGGAGCGGGCACGTCCGACGGCCGAGGACGGGCCTGCTGGAACGCCAGCGCGGCACGGACCCAGCCCCACAGGGTCGAACGCGGTGGCAGGGGCCCGAGCGGGCGGCCCCCCAACTGCGCTCGGGCCGTGCGGAACGCAGCGCTCAGGTCAATGGGCATCCACGCCTCCCGTCGTCGCACCGGCCCGGACGGCCGGTTCGCCTAGCTCTGCTCACCCGCTGAGGCATGCTGGGGCCTGTTCGCCGACCGCGAGCGAGGCGGGTCGGGCGCCGACGGCCCGTTCTGCGCGGCCAGTTGCTGTATCAGCAGCGGCGCCGCGATGCCCATCGTCACGGCTCCCAGCGGACCGGCGATCTGGTCGGCGGCGGCGTACACGGCGTTCAGCCCGGCGGCCATACCGAAGCGGCAGGCCACGGCGATGCCGTAGCCGGCCACCTGGGGGCGGCCCCGGCCGTCGCGCCAGGGCCACTTCGGGGCCTGGAACGGCTGGAGCGCGATCCACAGCCCGCGCATCTCCACCAGTACCGCCCCGACCAGCCCCCACGCGCACGCCGGCCATATCGCCATGGTCGCCCCCGACCGCCCTCGGTGTCGCACCCGAGGGTGCCCGGCACCCACTGTCTTGCATCGCTGCCCACCGCGCGCGGGCGCGTGGAAGCACGCGGGAGGCTGAGCCGGTCCCGGCCCACGCCCCCGGTTGGTGCTCCGGTTGTCGGCGGTGACCGGGCGGGTGCCCTCGGGCTGTCGGGCAGGGAGCGGTGCGTGGTACGCCGTCGTGCGGCGCCGTACGCCGTCGTGCGGCGGTGCGCGGGGTGGTCAGGGCTGGAGGGGCATGCTCCAGCAATTGGAGGCGGCGGGTCTGCCGGCCAGGCGGTCGGTCAGCCAGGAGACGGCGTCGCCCTGGTCGGTGAGGAGCGGCACCAGGTGATTGGTGAGGATCTTGTCGCCGAGGTTGGGCAGTACGAGGGCGTCGTAGGTGATGTCACCGCCCTCGCGGCACCAGTCGACGGCCAGTTGCCGGGCTTGCGCGTGCGGCACGATGTCGTCGTGCAGACCGGTGGCCACCCGTACCGGACCGGTGGGCCTCCGCGTACCGATGCGCTGCTTGTCCAGGGCGGCCTGCGCGCGGGGTTCGGCGGCTATGACGTCACCGATGGACCGGCCGTCCTTGGTCCACTTGCTCGACTTGGCGAAGCCGTAACCGAAGATCGCGTCACCGACACACATGGTCGAGGCGTCCTCCAGTACCGCCTTGCCGGTGTCGCTGATGTTGTTCTCCACCACGGCCCGCAGGTCGGGGTCGGCCTGGGCGAAACCGTTGATCGACCAGGCGAGGGCACCGGCCAGGGCGCTGCCGTCGATGCCCTTCATGGTGGAGGTGAGGTCGGCGGGCGGTGCGCCGGCGTAGGTTCCGGCGAGCGGGACGTCGGGCGCGTAGGTGGACTGCAGTTCGGCCGCCGAGGCCGCCGCGCCGCCGCCCTGGCTGTAGCCGTACAGCCCGGTGGGGGAGGCGGCGGTGACCGACGCGCCCGGAACCGAGCGGGCGGCACGGGCCGCGTCCAGCACGGCGTGCCCCTGGTCGAGACGGTTCACGTAGGTGTGCAGACGGTCGGTGGTGCCCAGGCCGACGTAGTCGGTGAGGACGACCGCCGCGCCGGTGGCGAGGATGCGGTAGACGGCGAGTGCCTCGTAGCCGACGGAGACGGTGTCGCCGGTCAGGGTGAGCGGGTTCTCCAGGGCGAAGGAGGGCGCGCACTGGTCGCCCTGGCCCATGGTGCCCGAGGCCATCGCCACCAGGGGGCGTGGTCCGGACTTCCGCCAGGCCGCGGACGGTTCGATGTAGGTGCCGGTGACGGCGACGGGCCGGCCCGAGGAGTCCGTGGACCGGTACATCAGACGGGTGGCGGTGCCCGGCATCGGGCGGCCGTCCAGGCCGGGGATGCTCAGTCCGAGCTTCATCGGCTCGGTGCGGACCAAGGCGCCGTTCGCGGCGGGCAGTTCGGACGGAGGGTTGTAGAACGCGGGGATGGTGACTCCGCGTGAGACGACCGGTGGTGTGTCGGCGGCCGAGGCGGGAACGGTCGTCGCCAGGCACAGGCAGACGGTGCTCCCGACGGCACTGGCGAGGAGGCGGGCTCCGGTGAAGGCGGTGAGGGAGCGTGATCTCTTGCGGCTCAAGGCGTGCTCCTCGGGTGGAGTGTGAAGTGTGAAGTGTGCAGTGGAAGTGCGGAGTGCGGAGTGCGGAGTCTGAAGGGTGAAGGGTGAAGGTGGACGATGCGGTGGTGGGTGGCGGTCAGATGACCGTGCCGATGTCCTCGGCGGTGATGGCGTCCATCGCGCGTTCGGCGACGGCCGCGATGGTCATGGAGGGGTTGCAGGCGCCGGTCGTGCCCGGGATGAGGGCGCCGTCGAGGACATAGAGGCCACGCTGGCCCTGGACGCGTCCCTCCAGGTCGCAGACCGTGCCCATGGGGGCGCCGCCCAGCGGGTGCCAGGTGCTGTTCACCAGGGAGTTGGTGTCGGTCAGGGTGCCCAGGCCCTGGGAGATCCGCGTGACCCGGCGGTGGATGGCGCGGTGGCTGGTGCTGTCGCCGTCCGAAGGCCAGTGCAGGGACACGGAGTCGGTGGCGGAGTCGTAGCGCAGCCGGCCGCGGTCGGGGCTGACACCGAAGCCGACCAGCATGGTGGTACGGGTGTTGATGCCCAGCGGGGGGAGGGACGCCTGGATGACGGTGTGGGCGGTGGCCGGGTCGTCCCACGCCTTGCTGCCGTAGACGACGGGGCCGCCCTGTTCGCTGCCGAAGTCGTCCCACAGGTCGGTCCAGGCGTAGATGCGGTCGCCGTTGGTGCCCCACCCCTCGCCGAGTCCGTCGGGCAGGTCGGGGACGGCGCCGGTCGCCCCGGCCCGGACCAGCAGCTTGGTGGTGTTGATGCTGCCGGCGGCCATGATCAGAGCCCGCGTGGTGAGGATCTTCCGCTCCCGTACGACGCCGTGGTCGTCGGTGCGGTCGACGTGCACCTCCCAGCGGCCGTCGGCGGCACGGGCGACGGAGGTGACGTTGTGGTGGGTGGCCACGGTGACCCTGCCGGTCGCCTCGGCCTCCCGCACGTACGTCACGTCCACGGAGTGCTTGCCGCCGTTGTTGACGCCCAGGGCGCAGTCCCCGTTGGTGTACGACGGCTTCATCTCGCCGCGCAGTTCGGCCAGGGCGTACTCCCAGTCGATCGGCATCGGGATCTTCTCCAGGCCGTAACCGGATTTCCGTACGCGCTCGGCGAAGATCCGGGGCGCCCGGTAGGTCGGGGCGGCGATCAGTTCGTCGGGGGCGGTGGCCACCTGGAGCATGCGGGCGACGCGGGGGTAGTGCACCTGGTTCATGCGCTGCCAGTCGAGCTGTTCGGGGAGCCAGGTGGTGAAGACGGCCTCGGAGGGCTGGAGGGTCATGCCCTGGTAGACGAGGGAGCCGCCGCCGACCCCGGCCGCGCAGACGCTCAGGATGTTCTCGCCCAGCACCGGTTCGAGAAGGCCGGTGTACGGCTCGAAGTCGAGCGGAGTGCCGATCAGCCGGGCGAGCGGGCGGACGGCTTCCGGCAGGGTGCCGTACCACAGCGCGCGCTTGTCGAGACCGGCTACGCGCGGGAAGGTCTCCGCGTTCGGGCCGGTCGGCCAGCGGCGGCCGCGTTCCAGGACCGTGACGGGGACGCCGGCCTGGGCCAGCCGCAGCGCGGCGACCCCGCCGCCGAAGCCGGAGCCGATGACGACGACCCGGTGTTCTTCTCGGGTCAGGGCGGTACGGACCGGTGCGGCCGTGGCCACGGGAGCGGGGAGTACGCCCGCCGCGGCGACGGCGGCCGCGCCCGTGAGGAGGGTGCGCCTGCTGGGAGAGGACATGGGCAGCTCCTTGGAGGGAGGAGGCGGAGAGTGTCCCGGGGGCATGGGGGGCATGGGGGGCATGGGGGGATGGCTTGGACTGTGGGCCGTGGGCCGTGGGCCGTGGGCCGCGGGTCATGTAATGACGTGAGCATGACAAATAGAGGTGGTGACGAGTGGGGTTACTCGACGGTCACCTACTGCAGAGTAGGGAAGCGTGTCGCTCAGTGACAAGGTGTCTGCAAGCGTCGCGTCACATCGCGCCGACAGTCACCGGCTGCCTCCCGGGCCACAGGCTTCGGCGCGTCGGGCGCGGCGTGGGCCACTATGCTGCGGTGAGCCGGAGCGGGGCGGGGGGTGGGTCGAGGGTGCGTCAGATGTCGCCGCAGGCGCCGCGGCACGTGATGGGAGAAGGCGGACAGCGGTCCCTCACCGAGCGCCGCAAGGAAGCGCTCCGGTTCGAGATAGCCTGCGCGGCCCTCCGGCTGTTCACCTCGCAGGGCGTCGTCGCGACGACGGGGGAGCAGATCGCCCAGGTCGTCGGCGTCTCCTCGCGCACGCTGTGGCGCCACTTCCCGAGCAAGGAGAGCTGCGTACTGCCCCTGCTCGGGGCGGGGCTCGACTTCGTCGTGGAACGGCTGCGCCACTGGCCGACGGACGTGAGCCTGCTGGAGTTCTTCGCGGAGACGTGCCGCAGGGGTGATCTGCCCGCGGCCGCTCCCGCCATCCTCGACCTGATTCGCATGACGTCCACCGAACCGGCCTTGCGTGCCGTCTGGTTGCAGGCCCACGACGACGCGCTGCCCGTCCTGACCGAGCTGCTCGCGGAGCGTTCCGGTGCGGACGCCGGCGACTTGAGGGTGGCCGTGCACGCGGCCACCCTCAACGGCGCTCTGCGTGCGGCGATGGAGGAGTTCGCCCGTAAGTACGCGCAGATCCCGAACACCTCGGACGCCTCCAGTGCCCCGGGTGCCTCGGGCGCCCCGGGCGACGAGATCGCCGCGTGTCTGGACGTGGCTCTCCGCGCCGCGGCGGAGGGACTGCCGTACTAGCGGCGTACGGGCGCCGGCAGGCCGCGTCACGTCACGGTCGTGGCGCCATCCCGGCGAACAGGGCGTCGAGAATCCTGTCGACGTAGGCGTGGGTCAGTGGCTCCTGCGTGATCAGCAGGCGGAAGTACAGCGGGCCGGAGAGGACCGCCATGGCCAGGTCCAGGTCGAAGTCGGGCGCCAGTTGGCCCCGGTCACGTGCCGCCTCCAGGCGTGCGACGGTCTTGCTCGCCTGCGGGGCGATGAAGCGCTCGTTGAGCGCGGCGGCCACGGCGGGGTCCTGCTGGGCCTCGCCGACCAACGCCTGGAAGAGGGGTCTGACCGGCGCCGTGGCCAGGAGGTCGACGGCCGCGTGGATCTGCTCACGCAGGTCTGCCGCGACATCGCCCGTGTCGGGGTAGTCCAGGGTCGACTGAGCCAGCGAGAGCACCGAGTCGAGCAACAGGGCGCCCTTGGAGGGCCAGCGGCGGTAGACGGTGTGCTTGCCGACACCGGCCCGTGCGGCGATCGCTTCGATGCTGAGTCCGGCGTAACCGAGTTCCTGCCCCAGGTCCAGCGTGGTGCGCATGATGGCTCGGGTCAGGTCGGGACCGCTTCGACGGGCTCTGGTCATGGTCGCCACCCTAGCGGCCGATCGGCACGGCACGTGCCGTGTTGACAGATGTGCATGATCGCGGCACGCTTCCTCACGTCATTACGGCACGGTACGTGCCGTCTCGCTCATCGAGGGGCCGAGAGGGGGAAGGCCCGCCTCCAGACCGCCCGCACACGATGAGGAAGCCCGCCGTGCTCGTACCCGCCGACCCCACCGTCCTGCACCCGATGCCCGACCAGCCGCGGGTGGTGCTGCTCAAGCCCTTGGTCACATCCCCGCTCATCGACGTCGGGGAGTACTCCTACTACGACGACCCCGACGACGCGACCGCGTTCGAGACCCGCAACGTGCTGTACCACTACGGGCCGGAGAAGCTGGTCATCGGCAAGTTCTGCGCGCTGGGCACCGGGGTGCGGTTCATCATGAACGGCGCCAACCACCGCATGGACGGCCCGTCGACCTTCCCCTTCCCCACCATGGGCGGCTCCTGGGCCGAACACTTCGATCTGCTGACCGGCCTGCCCGACCGCGGGGACACCGTCGTCGGCAACGACGTCTGGTTCGGCCACAGCACGACCGTCATGCCCGGCGTGCGGATCGGACACGGAGCGATCATCGCCAGCGGCTCCGTGGTCACCAAGGACGTCCCTGACTACGGCATCGTCGGCGGCAACCCGGCCCGCCTCATCCGCACCCGCTACAGCGCCCCGGACATCGCCCGGCTGCTGGCGCTGGCCTGGTGGGACTGGCCTCCCGAGCACATCAGCGAGCACGTACGGACCCTCATGTCCGGCAGTGTCGACCAGTTGCAGGACGCGGCACCCTCCCTCCCGCACCCCTGATCCACCGCCCACCGCCCACCACCCACCACCCACCGCCCACCGTCAACCACCCACCGCGTTCGCCATCACCTCCTGCGAAGGAGCCGCCACCCATGTCCGCGGCCACCGATCCAACCCCCTTCACCGACTGGCTCACAGGCCATGCCACCCCGCTCACTCACCTCGACCCGACGGCCGACCTGGACGATCTGGAACCGCTGCGCGACATGCTCGACGGCGCCCGCGTGGTCGCCCTCGGCGAACACTCCCACTTCATCGCGGAGTTCGCCGCGATGCGGCAGCGTCTCCTGCGGTTCCTCGTCGAGCGCTGCGGTTTCACGGTCCTGGCCTTCGAGTACGGCTTCTGCGAGGCCATACCCCTGGACGCCTGGGCCCAGGGCACGGGTACGGACGACGACCTCACCGAGCTGCTGGCCACCGCGGTCCCGATCGGACTCCAGGAGCCGCTCCGCTTCGTCCGCCGCCAGAACACCGCCACCGCCACGGCAGACACAGTCACGGAGACCGCCGCCACCACCACCGCCACGGAACGGGTCCGCTTCGCGGGCATCGACATCCCGGCGGCCGGCGGGTCACTGCTCCCCGCCCTGGCCCCGGTCGCGGACTACCTCCGCCACATCGACCCGGAGACGCTGCCGACGGTCCAGCAGGCGACGACGATCGCCGCGTCCTTCGCCGGTGACTCGGCAGCCGTGGCCGCACCCGCGTGGGCGCGACTGCCCGCCACCGAACAGGACACCCTCAGCGCACTCCTGGCGCGGCTGCTCATCCGATTCCGTGCCCTGGAACCGCTGTACCTCACTCGCGGGGACCGGCACAGCTACGACACCGCCCTGCGCTGCCTGGAGGCAGCCTGCCACGGCGACTACACCTTCCGTGCCATGGCCGCCCTCTTCGCCGGAGAGGGACTCACAGCCGACACGTCCGCCCGCGACCTCTACATGGCGGAATCGCTGCTGTGGCACCTCGACCGGCTCGAACCCACGGCCCGCGTCGTACTGATGGCCCACAACGCCCACATCCAGAAGACGCCGGTCGTCTTCGACGGCCACCTCACAGGGCTCCCCATGGGCCAGCACCTGCACCGCGCCCTCGGTGACTCCTACTTCGCCCTCGGCCTGACCAGCGTCACCGGCCACACCGCCGACATGCGGCGTGACGAGGCCGCTCCGCACGGTTTCACCGTCCACGACACTCCGCTGGAGCCGCCCGCGCCGGGAAGCATCGAAGCGGCCTTCGCCGCGACCGGCCTCGGACTCGCCGTCGCTTCCTTCGCCCCTGCCCGCACCGAGAACCTCGCCGCCCCGGACGGCATCCGGATGCAGGGGATCCACCAGCGCACCCCGGTCATCGAGGCGTTCGACGGCATCCTCAGCACGCCCGTCTCCACCACCACCGACAGGGAGAGACCGTGACCAGCAGGTTCACCGAATTGGTCATCGACTGCCACGATCCTCAGCGGCTCGCGGCCTTCTGGTGCGAAGTCCTGGACTTCAGCGTGCTCGAACGGAGCGCGGGCAAGGTCGAGATCGGCTCCTGGGAGCCGACCGTCGAAGCCGTCCGAGCCGGCCAGATGACGCCGACCCTGGTGTTCGTCCAGGTGCCCGAGGGAAAAGCCGTGAAGAACCGGCTCCACCTCGACGTGAGCCCCATCGACGGCAGCACCGCCGACGAAGTCGCCAGACTGCTCCGCCTCGGCGCCACCACCGTGGACGTAGGCCAGGGCCACGACCGCAACTGGACGGTCATGGCCGATCCCGAGGGCAACGAATTCGACGTCCTGCGCACTCTGGCACCCACCACCACCCACGACACTCCACGCGCGTAGCCTCGCCGCCGGTTCCGGCCACTGTCACATTGCCTGCTCCCACCAGCCGCGCGTGTCGACGTCCGCGGCATCCGCCAGTGCCTCCAGCTCCGCGGTCTCCTCGTCGGTGAGCCCGATGCCGCGAGCCCGGACCACCCCGTCGACGTAGCCCGCCTTCGTGACGCCGATGACCGGGGTGGTCCCCTTGGCGAGGGCCCAGGCGACGGCGACATCGGCGGCGGACGCGCCCCTGCCCTCGCCGATCGTCCCCATCCGGTCCGTCAGCGCCCCCAGTCGGGGCAGCACGCCGTTGTACGCGGCCGCCCGGTCGCTCCCGTCCGGCAACGGATGCGCCGGGCTGTACCTGCCGGTCAGCGCTCCTTGCTCAAGAACCATGTAGGAGAAGAACCGCACGTCGTTCTCGCGGCAGTGGTCGAGGATGCCCGCGCGCTCGGAGGCCCGGTACAGCAGGCTGAAGTGGTTCTGAACCGCCTCCACGCGGAAGCCGGCGTCGCCGAGGATCTGATCGGCGAGAGCGATCTGTTCCAGGTTGTGGTTCGAGACGCCGACATGCTTGATCGTGCCGCTCCTGAGCAGCGGGATCAGAGACGGCGTCCAGCGCGCCACGTCGGCGGGATTGTGCATCCAGTACACGTCCACGTAGTCCGTACCCAGTCGGTCGAGGCTCTGCTCCAGCATGTCCGCGACCGGATCGTCGCCGTAGCCCGCGAGCTGCGGTGTGAACTTCGTCGACAACTGGTACTCGCTGCGGCGGAAGCCCTTCAGCGCCTCGGCGAGGACGGTCTCCGAGCGGCCCATGCCGTACGCCACGGCCGTGTCCCACAGGGTGAACCCGTTCGACTGCGCCTTCTCGACGACCTCTCGCAGGCCGGACTCGCTCAGCCGGCTGCCGAAGTAGCCGTCGCCCGCCTCGCCGCTGTCTCCCCAGGCCCAGGTGCCCAACGCCACCGCCGGCACAGTCAGCGCCTTGCTCGCCATGTCCTACCTCGTCGTTCGTTCTCGGGATCGTGTCGGAACCTTCGAACCCCAGGAGAACGCGAGCGCGGCGACCGGAGAAGGTCGCGTTCATGGGGGGTACAGGCTCGACCCCCTTCGCCCTGTGACCGGCGGCTACCCTGCACGACATGGACCAGCAGCCCGGGAACCGCGGCGAGATCCGCGACTTCCTCGTCAGCCGACGCGCCAGGATCACCCCGGCGCAGGTCGGACTGCCCACCAGCGCCCGTCGCCGGGTCGCCGGGCTGCGGCGCGAGGAGGTCGCCGTCCTCGCCGGGGTGAGCACGGAGTGGTACACGCGGCTGGAGAAGGGCCACATCGGCGGCGTCTCCGAAGACGTCCTCGACGCGGTCGCCCGCGCCCTGCGACTGGACGAGGACGAACGCACCTACCTGTTCGACCTGGCCCGGACATCGCGGCACGCGAGCCGTACGCCGTCGCGGCGCAGGGACGTCGAGATCCCGCCCCGGGTCCAGTGGCTGCTCGACTCCATGACGATGTCCTCGGCGTTCGTACGCGACGGCCGGACGGACATCGTCGCCGGCAACCCCCTGGCCCGAGCCCTGCTCGCGCCGGTGTTCGACAGCACCACCGTCGACAGGCGCGGCCGCCCCAACATCGCCCGCTACATCTTCCTCGACCCCGGTGCACCCGACTTCTTCGTCGACTGGGACGCCGCCGGCGCCGCCACCGCCGCCCTGCTGCGCGCCGAGGTCGGGCGCGAGCCCCGTGACCGCGCCCTGCGTGAACTCGTCGGCGAACTGTCCACCCTCAGCCCGGAGTTCCGCGGCCAGTGGGCCGCGCACGACGTCCTGATGCGCCACGACGGCGTCAAACGCCTCCGGCACCCCGACGCCGGCCACCTGGAACTGACCTTCCACTCCCTGGACCTGCCCCTGTCCGGCCGGGCCGTGCACGACCTGATCATCTACACCGCCGAACCCAACACCGTGTCCGAGGACCGGCTCGGACTCCTCGCCAGTTGGGCCGCCCCGCAGTCCGGAGCGGCACGGCCCAGGGACCGGTAGCCGGCGTTCGCCACGGCCGGAGAGCGGACGGGTCAGGCGGCGTTCTCGTACAGCCAGCCGGAACACGAGTTCATGTCGTAGGTCTTGGTGCCGTACTCACCGAGGCAGACCCGGTACCCGACCTGGCCGGACTCCGGAAGGTTCATGTTGATGTCGAGCCGGGAGCCCTTCCCGTAATGGTTCCAGTCCTTGATCAGCGTGTCGCCGCTGTCGGACCGGTAGTACATGACCATCACCGAGTGCCCGTCGGCGTTGTTGTCCCAGACCAGCAGGTGGTCGCCGTCATGGACGAACGACGCCGACCCGTCACAGTAGTTCGGCTCGTCGGTGCACAGGTCGCCGGCGTGGAGGCCCGGGTAGGTGACGGTGTAGGTGGAGGCGGAGGCGGGGGAGGACACCGCGAGTACGGCCAGCAGGCCGGCGGCTGCGGCGCCTATGAGCTTGGAGTGCTTCTTCATCCTGGCCATCCTTGGATCGACGGTGTCACACCTGCGTGCTGGCGAGTGGCACGGCGACAGCAGAAGGTGAATCGGGAGCGAACGGATGTTAGCGAAGAGGTAGATCTTGGCCAAGGGGCAGGAGCCGTTTCCTGATCGTTTCTTACCGTCGATGCCTTGCCGTCGATGCCTTGCCGTCGACGTCGTATCGCCGACGAAATTCGCCGACGGGGAGGAGTGCCCCGGGTCGCGAGTCGGTCCGGAGCGGTGTCCACTCAGGCCACGAGCAGGCGGAGGCCGAGGTCTGCCGTGTCGAGGTGGGCGAGGTCGCTGTTGCGGTCGGCCCACCGGCCGGAGTCGAGGTCGCGGCGGAGGCGCCGCACCGCCCGTTGCTCGGCGTCCGGCCCGACCC
>NZ_JAVRHI010000062.1:0-25595 GCF_034105845.1 Streptomyces sp. CRN 30
GTCGCGGCCGGAGCCGTCACGGCCGGAGCCGCGGCCGCCGCGTCGCGCCGCGCGGTGAGCGCCTCGGGAGCGAGGACCAGGGGGAGCGCCGCCGGGGAGGCCGGGGCCGGGGAGCCCTTCACGGTGCCGTCGGGGGCGAGGAACGCGGGGTCGCCCCCGGGGACCATGCCCAGTTCACGGGCGCGGCGCTGGAGGGCCTGGGGCGCGGAGTAGGCGTCCACATCCCGCTGGAGGGCCTGTTCCTCGTCGGTCAGCTCCTTGGTCTCCTGCTCCAGGTCGTCGAGTTGGAACGAGCCCTCGCTGAGCGCGGAGTTCAGCACCAGCAGGCCGATCAGGCCGCCGCCGAGGAGCAGTACGACGAGGAGGACGAAAGGGGTGCGGGCGGCCTGTCCCCCGGCGCCGGCCGGGAAGAGCCGGGCGAGCCGGGCGGCCCTGCCCCTCAGTTCCGGTGTGCCCTTCACGGTGCTTGTCCTCCCCCGTGCGGGCCGCGCCCGCTCCGTGCCCGCCGCTGCTGCCGCACGCGCTTCACCCGATGGACTCCCTGATCCGCTCCGCCCCGCGCAGCCGCGCCGGTGCCGCCCGCCGGTTCTCGGCGATCTCCTCCTCGGTGGGAAGTTCGGCACCGCGCGTGAGCAGCTTGAGCCGGGGGGCGTACTGCTCGGGGACGACCGGCAGTCCGGGCGGGGCGGTGTTGGCGGCGCCGGCCGCGAGCACCTGCTTGACGAGGCGGTCCTCCAGCGACTGGTAGGACAGCACCGCGATCCGGCCGCCCACGGCGAGCGCCTCGACGGCGGCCGGGACGGCCCGCTCCAGGACGGACAGCTCGCCGTTGACCTCGATGCGCAGCGCCTGGAAGGTGCGCTTGGCCGGGTTGCCGCCGGTGCGCTTGGCGGCCTGGGGCAGCGAGTCACGGATCAGTTCCACGAGCCGGGCGCTGTACGTGAACGGCTCCTTCTCGCGCTCGCGGACGATCGCGGAGACGATCCGCTTGGCCTGCTTCTCCTCGCCGTAGGCGCGCAGGATGCGGACGAGCTCGCCGGGCGGGTAGGTGTTGAGGACCTCGGCGGCGCTGACGCCGGTGGTCTGGTCCATTCGCATGTCCAGGGGGGCGTCCTGGGCGTAGGCGAAGCCGCGGTCGGCCTCGTCGAGCTGCATGGAGGAGACGCCGAGGTCGAACAGGACGCCCTGGACGCGCGGGACGCCGAGCCGGTCGAGGACGTCGGGCAGCTCGTCGTAGACGGCGTGCACGAGGGTGGCGCGGTCGCCGTACGGGGCGAGCCGCTCGCCGGACAGGCGCAGCGCCTCCTTGTCCCGGTCCAGGGCGACGAGCCGGGCCTCGGGGAAGCGGGCGAGCAGCGCCTCGCTGTGTCCGCCGAGGCCGAGGGTGCAGTCGACGACCACGGCACCCGGCTCCGTCAGGGCGGGCGCCAGCAGATCCAGGCACCGCCGGAGCATCACCGGGACGTGTCGACTCTGGCTCACGGGGGGTCGGCCTCTCGGGTCCGGCACGGTGTGCACGCACCGCCGGGTCCCCGCCCTCCCCCGGCGGACCGGGGAGTGCCCGGTGAAGGGAAGACCCGCCGGCGCCTTCCAGCGTCGGCCGGCCGGGAGCGGGAGGAGGCCGAGCCGTACGTACGCGCCGCGCACGTGGGGAGAACGGGCACAACAGCGCCCAGCTCTCCGGGGGTTTCAGTCCAGCGGAGAGAGCCTCGCCTCCCGCTTCGCGCCACTTTAGTCCACCCTGTCGCCCGGTCAATCAACCGGCCTGCGCGTCGCGGGCGCCGGGCCGGGGAAGCGGGAACCGACGGTACGTCACCCGTACGGACGCACCGGCGCCACTCCTGTGGGTTAGCTCACACAGGGGCCGTCCCGCCGCCCTCGTCCCGCCCCACAGCGGGCCGGGTCTCCACGTGACCAGTAACGTCTTGGGCATGACGACTTCTGCACCGGTTCCCGCAGGCCCCGACGGCACCATAGGCGACGGCGCCGTCACCGACCGCCTCGTCGCGGCCAACGCCCGCTACGCCGCCGACTTCGCCGACCCGGGGATGGACGCCCGTCCGGTCCTGCGCGTGGCCGTCGTGGCCTGCATGGACGCCCGGCTCGACCTGCACGCCGCGCTCGGTCTGGAGCTCGGCGACTGTCACACCATCCGCAACGCGGGCGGTGTGGTCACCGACGACGTGATCCGCTCCCTGACCATCAGCCAGCGGGCGCTCGGCACGCGCAGCGTGGCCCTCATCCACCACACCGGGTGCGGCCTGGAGTCCCTGACCGAGGAGTTCCGGCACGAGCTGGAGCTGGAGGTCGGCCAGCGTCCCGTCTGGGCGGTGGAGTCCTTCCGCGACGTCGACCAGGACGTGCGGCAGTCGATCCAGCGGGTGCGCACCTCCCCGTTCCTGCTGCACACCGATGATGTGCGCGGTTTCGTCTTCGACGTGAAGACCGGCCTGCTGCGGGAGATCGACGCCGCCTGAACGGGCCGCCCGCGGCCCGACAGCAGACCGATAGGACGCCCGAAAGGCCGCAAGCTCCGACATATCGCGGGCAGTTGTCCACAGGCGAGTGACACGAATCGGTAACGGCAGCAAGAATGCGGGGAGCGGTGCCGCGCGGAACTTTTTCCGCGCGGTGTCCGTGCAGCAGTCAGGACCGGTGCGCTGTTCAGGGCGTCGGTCCCGGCAGTCGGGGTATCCCCTGTTCTCCGGGGGAGCGGGGATTAGGCCGAGGAGGGCCGGGTGACGACCTATGACGATCGAGGGAGCCATGGGGGTCCCCCCGCCCGAGAGTATTCGAGGGCGGGGGAAGACCTGACCGCGGTGGTGGAGCGGGTACGCGGTTCGGTGGAGGACGTGATCGAGGGCAAGCCCGAGGTCGTGCAGCTCTCCCTGACCGTGCTGCTCGCCGAGGGACATCTGCTGATCGAGGACGTGCCCGGGGTCGGCAAGACCATGCTGGCCAAGGCGCTGGCGCGGTCCATCGACTGCTCGGTGCGGCGCATCCAGTTCACGCCCGACCTGCTGCCGTCCGACATCACCGGCGTCTCCATCTGGGACCAGCAGCGCCGGGACTTCGAGTTCAAGCCGGGCGCCATCTTCGCGCAGGTGGTGATCGGCGACGAGATCAACCGCGCCTCGCCGAAGACGCAGTCGGCGCTCCTGGAGTCGATGGAGGAGCGCCAGGTCACCATCGACGGCAAGACCTACGAGCTGCCCAGCCCCTTCATGGTGGTGGCGACGCAGAACCCGGTCGAGATGGAGGGCACCTACCCGCTGCCCGAGGCCCAGCGCGACCGGTTCATGGCCCGTGTCTCCATCGGCTACCCCAGCGCCGAGGCCGAGCTGCAGATGCTCGACGTGCACGGCGGGGTGAACCCGCTGGACGACCTCCAGCCGGTGGCGCACGCGCACGAGATCCTGAAGCTGATCGAGGCGGTCCGCGGCGTCCACGTCGCCGAACCGGTCCGGCGGTACGCCGTGGACCTGGTCGCCGCCACCCGCTCCCACCCCGACCTCAGACTCGGTGCCTCGCCACGTGCCACGCTGCACCTGCTGCGGGCGGCGAAGGCGTCCGCGGCGCTCGGCGGCCGGGACTACGCGCTCCCCGACGACGTGCAGGCCCTCGCCGTCGCCGTGCTGGCGCACCGTCTGCTGCCCACCGCGCAGGCCCAGCTCAACCGGCGCTCCGCCGAACAGGTGGTGCAGGAGATCCTGCAGAGCACCCCGGTGCCCTCGGCCGCGCCCCACCGGCCCGACGGGTACGCGCCGGGCGACGGCGCTCCGGGGTACGGCCGGCAGCCGCGGAGGCTGTGATGACCGCCGGGGGGACGGGCCGTGCGGAGGGCGAGCGGGACGACAAGGGCGGCCTGCGCACCGCGCTCGGCGGCCTGACCACCCGCGGACGCTCCTTCCTGGCCGCCGGGATCGCCGCCGCGATCTGCGCCTACGTCCTCGGGCAGAGCGATCTGCTCCGGGTCGGGCTGCTCCTGGCGGTGCTGCCGCTGGTCTGCTCGGCCGTGCTGTACCGCACCAGGTACCGGGTCGCGGGCGGCCGCCGGCTCACCCCCGCGCGCGTGCCGGCCGCCGGCGAGGCCCGCGTCCACCTGCGCGTGGAGAACGTCTCGCGGCTGCCGACCGGCCTGCTGATGCTCCAGGACCGCGTGCCCTACGTCCTCGGCCCGCGGCCCCGGTTCGTACTGGACCGGGTCGAGGCGGGCGGGCGCCGGGAGGTCTCCTACCGGGTCCGCTCCGACCTGCGCGGCCGCTATCCGCTGGGCCCGCTCCAGCTGCGCCTGACCGACCCGTTCGGGATGTGCGAGCTGACCCGGTCCTTCTCCGCGCAGGACACGCTCACCGTGATCCCGCGCGTGGAGCCGCTGCCGCCGGTGCGGCTGAGCGGCGAGGCCCGGGGGTACGGCGACGGACGGCACCGTTCGCTGGCCCTGGCGGGCGAGGACGACGTGATCCCGCGCGGCTACCGCTACGGCGACGACCTGCGCCGCGTGCACTGGCGCTCCACCGCCCGCTACGGCGAGCTGATGGTGCGCCGGGAGGAGCAGCCGCAGCGCGCCCGGTGCACGGTGCTGCTGGACACCCGGGCCGTCGCCTTCGAGGGCGCCGGACCGGACTCGGCCTTCGAGTGGGCGGTCTCGGGCGCGGCGTCGGTCCTGGTGCACATGCTCGAACGGGGCTACTCCGTACGGCTGCTGACGGACACGGGCAGTTCGGTGCCGGGCGAGGGCGCGGACGGCTTCGCGGGCGCGAGCCAGGAGTCGGCGGACGCGGCCGGGCTGATGATGGACACCCTCGCGGTGATCGACCACTCCGACGGCACGGGCCTGTCCCGCGCCTACGACGTGCTGCGCGGCGGCAACGAGGGGCTGCTGGTGGCGTTCTTCGGCGATCTCGACGAGGAACAGGCGGCGATGGCGGCGAAGATGAGCCACCGCGGCGGTGGCGCGCTCGCCTTCGTCCTGGACAGCGGGACCTGGCTGCGGGAGCCGTCGGACGTCCCCGGCCCCGGGGACCACGGCCGGCGGCTGCGGACCCTGCGCGAGGCGGGGTGGACGGCCGTCGCCGTGGAGCGCGGCGCACCGCTGGAGCAGCTGTGGCGCAGGGCGGAACAGGAACGCTCGGGCCTCGCGCCGGCGGGCGGCGGGGAGGGCGTGTGATGGACAGCGGAACACGGCGGACGGTGGACGCGGTGCGGGGGCGGGAGGGCGTGCGGTGAGCGGGCGGGCGAGGCTGGCACTGTGTGCCTGGGCCGCCACCCTGATGGCGTCCTGCGCGCTGCTTCCCCTGGTCGATCCGTCGACCTGGATCGTGCAGGCCGCGGTGTTGCTGGCCGTGCAGTCCGGGGTGGGCGCGGCGACCCGCCGGGTGCCGCTGGCCCGGCCGCTGACCGTGGCGGCGCAGGCGCTGGTCGCGCTGATGCTGCTGACGCTGGTCTTCGCCCGGGAGCAGTCCCCCGCCGGTCTGGTCCCCGGCCCCGACACCTTCCGGCACTTCGCGGAGCTGCTGCGGCAGGGCGGCGACGACATCGCACGGTACGCGATCCCGGCGCCGCTGGAGTCCGACGGCATCCGGCTGATGCTGGTCGGCGGCGTGCTCATCATCGGCCTGCTGGTGGACACCCTCGCGGTGACCTTCCGCAGCGCGGCCCCGGCCGGGCTGCCGCTGCTGGCGCTGTACTCGGTGGCCGCGGGGCTGTCCGACGGCGCCGACTGGCTCTGGTTCCTGATCGCCGCGGCCGGCTATCTGATGCTGCTGCTCGCCGAGGGACGGGACCGGCTCTCGCAGTGGGGCCGCGTCTTCGGCGGCGCGCCGCGCTCCCCGGGCGCCGAGCCGACCCGGGCCCTGGCGCCGGTGCGCACCGGGCGGCGGATCGGCGCGGTGGCGCTCGGCATCGCCCTAATCGTGCCGCTGGGCCTGCCCGCGATGGACGGCGGGCTGCTGGACGGCACCGGCGGCGGCATGGGGTCCGGCGGCGGAGGCGGCGGCACGATCTCCGCGGTCAACCCGCTGGTCTCGCTGCGCGACAGCCTGAACGTCGACGAGGACCGGCAGGTCCTCTCCGTGGTGACCGAGTCCAGCGACATCTCCGACCTCTACTTGCGCATCGTCTCCCTGGACGACTTCGACGGCACCACCTGGAAGCCGTCCAAGCGGGAGATCACCGCCGTCCCCGAGGACCGCTTCCCCACCCCGGCGGGCCTCGGCCCGGACGTCGAGCGGACGGAGACCCGGACGACGATCTCCGCGGCCGACTGGTACGCGCAGGACTGGCTGCCGATGCCGTACCCGCCGAGCGGCGTACGGGTCGGCGGCGCCTGGCGGTACGAGCCGGTCGGCATGACCCTGGTCGGCGACCACGGCCAGAACACCCGCGGACTGACGTACGAGGTCCGCGGCCTGAACGTGCGGCCGACGGCGGAGCAGCTGGCCGCCGCGCCGGAGCCCTCGACCGCGATGCTGCGGGAGTACACCGAGCTGCCGGACTCGATGCCGGGTGTGGTCGCGCGGACCGCACGGGAGGTCACGGCGGGCGCCGAGGACGCCTACGACCAGGCGGTCAAGCTCCAGGAGTACTTCGCGATCACCGGCGGGTTCGAGTACGACACCCGGGTGCAGGTGGGCAGCGGCTCTCAGGCCATCGCCCGCTTCCTGCGGGACAAGCAGGGCTTCTGCGTGCACTTCTCGTTCTCGATGGCGGCGATGGCCCGTTCGCTCGGCATACCGGCCCGGGTCGCGGTCGGCTTCGCGCCGGGCGCGCCGCAGGCGGACGGCTCGGTGTCGGTGGGGCTGCGGGACGCGCACGCCTGGCCGGAGCTGTACTTCGAGGGCGTGGGCTGGACCCGGTTCGAGCCGACCCCGAACCGCGGGTCGATGCCGTCGTACACCGTGCCGGACGCGCCGGGCACGACGCTGCCGGACGCCGCCCGTCCGTCCGAGGAGGCGTCGGAGGAGCCCTCCGCCGCGGCGTCGGAGAGCGAGAGCTGCACCGCGCAGGAGAAGAAGCTGGACGCCTGCGAGAGCGAGTCCCCCGACGCGGCGGTCGCGGCGGACGACGACGGACCGAAGTGGTACGCGCTGCTGGCCTGGGCGCTGGCGGGGCTGGTGGTGCTGGCGCTCCCCTTCTCGCCGCTGCTGTGGCGGGCACGGGTGCGGTCGGTGCGGCTCGGGTCGCACGGCCGCGGTGCGGTGGACGCGGCGCCCCGGGCGCTGGCGGCCTGGCAGGAGCTGACCGACACGGCGTGGGACTTCGGTGTCGCACCGGACGAGTCGCAGACCCCGCGCAAGGCGGCGGCCCGGGTCGTCCGGCTCGGCCGGCTGGACCCGCCGTCGGCGGCGGCCGTGCACCGGGTGGCGGACGCGGTGGAGCAGGTGCTCTACGCGCCCCGGCCGCGTCCGGCGGCGGGGCTGACGGAGGACGTCCTGCTGGTGGCGGCGGGCCTGCGCGCCACGGCCGGACGCCGCACGCGGCTCCGCGCACGGTTCGCCCCGCGTTCCGCCGTCCGGGTGGTGTGGGCCGCGTCGGCCCGCTGGACCGCCCTCGGACACCGAGTCGCGTCGACCGGCCCGGCGACCCTGCGCCGGCTACGGGGGCGCGGCGCGGAGGGCTGACCGGCCGGGGCCGACCGGACGGAGTGCGGGCGGACGGGGACGCCCGTGCCCCGGTCGGCACGGGGGCTGGGCGGCGAGTCACCGTGCGGAAGGTGACCGCTCACAGGGCGGGCGAGGCCGCTCCCACCCGTGGGCGCGTGAACGCGTGAACGGGCGCGGGGGCGCGTGAACTGGTGGACGGGCGCGTGGGCGCGTGAACTCGTGGACGGACGCGTGCGGGCCCGTGCTGTCACGCGCGGCCGGTGGCCCCTCCGTCCGCCGGGCGCGTAGCCCTGCGGGCAGTCGTGAACGTGTACGCGTGAGGGTGGCCACCGGACGGTGGTCACCCTCACCTACGTCTTGGACCGGCGGCCGGCCGGTCGGCTCAGTGGCCGCCCTGCTCGTCGCGGCGGCGCTGCCAGCGCTCCTCGATGCGGTCCATCATCGAGCGCTTCTGCCGTGCTGGGCGGCGTCCCTGGGGCGCGGCACCGGCGGCGGGCTGCTCGCCCGGCTTCGGCGCCTTGCGCCAGCCGGTCACCGCGAGGACCGCGCACCCCAGCATGACCAGGAAGCCCACGACACTGAGCCACACCTGCTGGGCGACCATACCGGCCATGAGGAGCGCGATACCTACGAGGAAGCCCGCGACCGCCTGGTAGACCCGTCGCCGGGTGTACGTACGCAGCCCGCTTCCCTCGAGCGCTGTCGCGAACTTGGGATCTTCGGCGTACAGCGCTCGCTCCATCTGCTCGAGCATGCGCTGCTCGTGCTCCGAGAGCGGCACGGAGTCCTCCTCATCGTGCAGTCGCCGGGGCGACCCGGGGGGTCCCTTCAGGATAGGCAGGGAATCGCCCCCGTGAAACCCGCCCCTCTACGCCAATTGGCCAACCGGTTTCCGCCATGGACGTCCCGGCCCGCTAAGTTCCCATTCCCCAGCGGCCGACCCGTCATGCCGGACGGTCTCCCTCGATCATACGGCGCCGACCCCCCGTTCGGGGGGCCTGTGGCGTACTCCATGTGCACGCAAGTCGCTGATCAGGGCGGTATCCCGCCAGGTGGCTCAGACCTCTCGGGCCGCTCCGGTCCCGGGCGTCTCGGCGAGCACATGGAGCTGCGTGGCCACGGAGTGGAACGCCGGCAGTTCGGCCGCGGCGGCCTCCAGCTTGAGCAGCGCGTCCAGGGCCCCCGGCTCGGTGTCCACCAGCACGCCGGGGACGAGGTCGGCGAAGACCCGCACGCCGTGCACGGCGGTGGTCCGCAGCCCCGCGCCCTCGACCAGACCGGTGAGCTGCTCGGCGGTGAAGCGGCGCGGCACGGGGTCGCCGGTGCCCCAGCGGCCGTCCGGGTCGCCGAGCGCCTGCCGGGCCTCGGTGAAGTGTCCGGCGAGGGCGCGGGCGAGGACCGCGCCGCCCAGACCGGCCGCGAGCAGGCTGAGCACGCCCTCGGGGCGCAGGGCGGCGACGGTGTTGCGGACCCCCTCGGCGGGGTCGTCGACGTACTCCAGGACGCCGTGGCAGAGCACCGCGTCGTAGCCGGCGCGCTCGACCACGTCGAAGAGGCCGTGCGCGTCGCCCTGGACGCCGCGCACCCGGTCGTCGACGCCGGCCTCGGCGGCCCGGCGCTCCAGGGCGAAGAGGGCGTTGGGGCTGGGGTCGACGACCGTGACGCGATGGCCGAGCCGGGCCAGGGGCACGGCGAAGTTGCCGCTGCCGCCGCCGGTGTCGAGGACGTCCAGCACCGACCGCCCCGTGGCCTTGACGCGGAGGTCGAGGGCGTCCCGCAGGACCTCCCAGACCACGGCGGTACGGAGGGAAGCGCGGGGGCGCGACGGGTCCGACACGGCAGTTGACTCCTCGGCGCGGCACCGCCTCTGGCGCGGCGGAGCGAACGGGCTGCCTCCCTCTCCTTCGCCGGTACCGCCCTGGTGGGCCGGGTCGGCTGGGGTGGGAGACCTCAGGCTGCCTCCACCCTAATGGGCGGCGTGTGCCGTCACGGCACCCCTGGTCCCGGCCGCCCGGCCGCCCCGTCGGCCGTCATCCGCCGCTCGGCGCCCGTCGGCTCTCATCCGCCGTTCGCGCCCAGCGCCCGGCACCCGCCGCTCACGTCACCCGGCGTCCGGCAGCCCTCCTCCCTGCTGTCGGCCGTCCCGCGAGCGGTCCGGGCCGGGACGGTCGCTCTCCGGGCGGGGCTGGGGCAGGACCGGCTGGAGGACGAGCATCCGCTCCACCAGGCGCAGAAACATCGCCACGTCCCGTACGAGGTCGTCGGCGTCCCGGCCGCTCGCCGCGCCCTTGATGCCCGCCTCGGCGCGGGCACGGCGCCGGGCGCCCGAGGCGAACAGCGCGCTCCACTCGGTCAGCTCGGGCGCGATCTCGGGCAGCACCTCCCAGGCGCTGCGGATGCGCGCCCGCGCACGGGGGGTGGGTTCGGGCCGGCCACGGGCCGCGAGCACGGCGGCGGCGGTACGCAGGGCGGCGAGGTGGGCCTGCGCGTACCGCTCGTTGGGGGTGTCGAGGACGGTGGCCTCGTCCAGTCCGGCACGGGCCTGGGCGAGCAGGTCGAGGGCGGCGGGCGGGGCCGTGGCCCGGCGCAGCACCGGGTGCACGTCGCTCGCCGGGCCGTTCAGTGAGGGGGCAGGGCCGGTGGCGCGGCGCCGACGGGCGGCGGCCGCGGAGGGGTTGGCCATGACGAACCTCCTGTCGTCTCCGTAACGGCACGCCCGAAACGGGTGCCGTATGTGCCCATCGTGAGGTATGGCACTGACAATCCGTTCTGACCTGCCCTTCTGTCTCGATCGCAGGTGTCTCGATCGGGGGTTCGGCCGGGGCGGCGGCGCCGGTCGCGACCGCCGGACCTGCTGTGAGAATCGGGACCATGGAAAGCAGCAGCGCCACCCCGCCGCGCGCCACCCCGCCGCGCGGCGGCCGCCGCGAGGCGACCCGGCAGAAGCTCTACGAGGCGGCCGTCACCCTCATCGCGGAGCAGGGTTTCTCCGCCACCACCGTGGACGAGATCGCCGAACGGGCCGGGGTCGCCAAAGGCACGGTCTACTACAACTTCGCCAGCAAGGCCGTCCTCTTCGAGGAGCTGCTGCGGCACGGGGTGGGGCTGCTGACCGCGTCCCTGCGCGAGGCGGCCGAGGAGGCCGGGCGGGGCGACGGCGGCAGGGCCGGGGCGCTCGACGCGATGATCCGCGCGGGGCTCGTCTTCATCGACCGCTACCCGGCCTTCACCCAGCTCTACGTGGCGGAGCTGTGGCGCACCAACCGCGCCTGGCAGCCCACCCTCACGGTGGTCCGGCAGGAGGTGGTCGCGGTCGTGGAGGACGTACTGCGCGCGGGCGTGGCCGACGGCGAGTTCGACGCGGGGACCGACGTGGCGCTGACCGCCTCCGCGCTGGTCGGCATGGTCCTGGTGGCGGCCCTTGACCGGCAGTCCTTCCAGCCGGAGCGGTCGCTGGACGACGTGCACGCGGCGCTGGCCCAACTGATCCGGGGCCGGGTGGGCGGACACCCCTGAGCCGCCGCGCGCGCCGCGCGGACCACGGGCGCGAGGGGACGGCACGCACGCGAGGAGGGAGTGCCGGTCCGTCGTCGGCCGCGTCCCCCGCGGGCCGCCGCCGTCCCGGCACTCCCTCCTGCTCCCCCGTACGTCCCCCGTACGTCCCCCGTACGTTCCCCCGTACAGTCCCCCGTCGGACCCCCGTGTCCGGCCGTCCGCAGGGTTCCCCCGTGCCTCGCTCCCGCCGGCTGCGGCCGGCGGAAGGAGCGGAGGGCGGGCCCGGACCGTTCCGGCGCCCCGTGTCGCCGGTACCGGATCCGTGCCCCTCTCCGTGGTCCCCACTCTCTCGTTCTTGCAGGTGGTGGCCCATCCGCGCGGGTACTCATCTGTCCGACTAGGTACCTGTACTCAGCACTGGGCGCCACCCCTCAGCCCGAGGCGGCCGTCTCTGATGCCGACCGCGTCCGCCCCCGTACTCCCACGCCCCTGCTCCCGCGCCTTCCTCGGCCCGTCCGGTCCCGGGAACACCGCAGGTCACATCCCCTGTGGCCGGGCTGTCAGAGGGGGCGGATAAAGTCCCTGGCATGGCACGGATTGCGGTGATCGGCGCCGGGACGGGCGCCCTGGCGGCGTCGGCCCGGCTGGCCGTCGCGGGCCACCGGGTGACGGTGTACGAGCGCACCGGGACGTACGGCGGAGGGGTGCGCCGCTTCGAGCGGGACGGTTTCTCCTTCGACACAGGCCCCGGGCTGCTGCCCCTGCCCGCGGTCTGGCGCGATCTCTTCGTCAAGACCGGCAAGGAGCCGCTGGAGGACCGCGTCGAGACGGTGCAGGTCGATCCGTCGGCCCGGCACGTCTTCGCGGACGGCACCGAGGTGGCGCTGCCCAACGCCTCGCGCGCGGGGGTCGTCGCCGCGCTGGACGAGGCCCTCGGGGCGGGTGCCGGGCAGCGCTGGGGCGACTTCCTGGTCCGGGCCCGTCAGGCGTGGGACCGGACGCGCCGGCCGCTCCTCGAAGAACCGCTGTGGCCGGACTGGCGGGTGCTGGGCGAGCGCGAGCCCTATCCCGCGGTCCCGCACAAGCGGCTGCTGCGCACCCGGCGGGCGGGCACGCTCGCCGAGATCGGTGGCTACGAGCTGCGCGACGCCCGGCTGGCCGCGCTGCTGGAGAGCCACGCCCTGGCCCACGGCCTCGATCCACGCACGGCACCGGCGAGCGCCGCCGTGCTGCCGTACATGGAGCACGCCTTCGGCACCTGGTACGTCCGCGGCGGTCTGCGCGAGCTGGCCCGCGCGGTGTACGAGCGGTGCCTGGCCCGCAGGGTGGAGTTCCGGTTCGACGCCGAGGTCACGGCGATCACCGAGAAGGACGGCCGCGCGTGCGGCGTGGAGCTGGCCGACGGCACGGTGGCGGAGGCCGATCTGGTGGTCGCCGGGGTCGCGCCCGGTGTCCTCGACCGGATCGCCGGGAGCACGCCGGTGCGCGGTGCCGACGAGGTCCGGCCGCCGGGCGGTGTGCCGAGCCGGCTGACGGTGCTGCTGGCGCTGCGGGGCGCCCGGCCGGACGGCGTCGCGCACCGCACGGTGGTGCACGCGCCGGACCGCGAGGCGGAGCTGGCCGCCCTGTTCGACGGCGCCACGGCCGCACCGCCGACGGTGACGGTACTGCGCCCCGACGACCCCGCCCTGGTGCCGGACGCGGAGCACGAGGCGGTCGTCCTGTCGGTGACGGTCCCGGCGGGGGACGCGACCGACGGGGCCCTGCGGGCGGAGCAGTCGATCACCGTCGCGGAGCGGGCGGTCACCGGTCTGCGGGACCGCCTGCTCTGGCACGAGGTGCGCACCCCGGCGGAGATCGAGGCGGAGACCGGTGCGGAGGGCGGGGCCGTTCCGGCGCCTTCGCTGGCTGCGGCCGCCGGACGCCTGCTGCGTCCGGCGAACAGCACGCGCGTGGAGGGCCTGTTCACCGTCGGCGGCTGGTCACACCCGGGCGGCGGACTGCCGCACGCCGGGATGTCGGGCGCGCTGGTCGCCGGTCTGATCGTGGAGGGGCCCGGCTTCCGGGGATCGCAGTGAGGAGCGGCGCGCGGCACCCCGGCGGGTCCGGTCAGTAGCGGTACTGCTGCTCGTCGTAGCCGTGCCCGCCCGGCTGCTGCTGCCCGTCCCCCTGGTAGGGGTACGGCTGCTGCTCGGGCGGGAGTTCACCGCCGTACAGGTCGTCGGTGTTGCGCTGCTGCGGCACCCAGACGCCGCCGGCCGGGGTCTCGCCGCCGTAGCCACCGGTGGTGTACGGGTCCTGGCCGTAGTTCTGCTGGGGGTAGCCCTGCTGCCCGGTGGTGTCGTAGGACCCCGTGTCGTACGTGTTGCCGCCGTAGGTGTGAGTGCCGATGTACGGGTCCGAGTAGGCGGCGTACTGCTGCTGGCCCGTGGCGTCGTAGCCGTAGTCCTGCTGCTGGCCGTAGCCGGAGTAGTCGTAGGCGTAGGACGCGTCGGCGGTCTGGGGGGTCGGGGTGGGCTGCTGGTCCTGGCCGTAGCCCGCGGTGTCGTAGACGCCGTACGAGGCGGTGTCGTCGGGCATGGGCTGCGGCTGGTAGACGGTGGTGTCCACGGCCGGCGGCTCGGCGGGGCGCGCGGGCGCGAAGACGTCGTCTTCCTGGGCGTCGCGGTCGTAGCCGTGGCCGAAGGCGGTGCCGTCGGGGGCGGAGGCGTGTTCCCCGTCGGGGCCGTCGCGGTGGGGGCCGTCGTGGTGGGGGCCGGTCGCTTCGAGGTCGGAGACCTCCAACGCCGGTTCCCCGCGGCCCCGTTCGGGACGGCCGCGCTTGCCGCCGACCAGGCCCGCCGGGGCCTGGACGGCCCAGCCGGAGGCGAAGCCGCGGCGGAAGGACAGCGTGACGTAGGTCTGGCCGACGGCGAAGGCGATCGTGCCGAGCCCGATGACGACGACCGACGGGATCAGCACGCCGAGTACGACACCGAGGAACCCGGCGAAGGCCAGCAGCCGCCAGCGCAGGCGCGCCTTGTACTGCAGCAGCACCTCACCGAGCAGCCACAGCGCGACGACTCCGAACGCGATGTAGAGGACCGCCCAGCCCATGTACGCCCCTCTCCCAGTGACCGCTACGCAGTGTGTCGTATGTGTGTGCGGCGGTCTAGGCCCGCGATGAGCGGTGCAGGCCCAGGTTCTCGTAGATTTCCAGCGTCGCCGTGGAGTTGTTCAGCGTGATGAAGTGCAGACCGGGCACACCTTCGGCCAGCAGCCGCGCGCAGAACTCCGTCGCGAACTCGATACCGATGGAGCGTACAGCCGCCGGATCGTCCTTGGCTGTGAGGATGCGCTCTTTCAGGTCGTCGGGGAAAGCCGCGTTGCTGAGTTTCGGCAACCTCTCCAGCATCTTCACACTGGTCACCGGCATCACCTCGGGGATGACCGGGGTCTCGCACCCCGCCGCGACGACTCTGTCCCGCAGCCGCAGGTACGACTCCGGGTGGAAGAACATCTGCGTGATCGCGTAGTCGGCGCCCGCCCGGCACTTGTCGACGAAGTTGGCCACGTCGTCGTCCCAGCCGGCGGAGCGCGGGTGCATCTCCGGGAAGGCGGCCACACCGACGCAGAAGTCGCCGGACTCCTTGATCAGTTCGACCAGCTCGGCGGCGTAGGTGAGGCCCTGCGGGTGCGGCACCCAGTCGCCCATCGGGTCGCCGGGCGGGTCGCCGCGGACGGCGAGTATGTTGCGGATCCCCGCGTCGGCGAACTGGCCGATGATGTTGCGCAGCTCGGCGACGGAGTGGTTGACCGCCGTCAGGTGGGCGACGGGGGTGAGCGTGGTGTCGGAGGCGATCTGCTCGGTCGCCCGGACCGTGCCCTCGCGCGTCGAGCCGCCCGCGCCGTACGTCACGGAGACGAAGCTGGGGGCGACCGCCTCGACCCTGCGGAGGGCGTTCCACAGGTTCCGCTCGCCCTTCTCCGTCTTGGGCGCCCAGAACTCGAAGGAGTACGTCGCTTTTCCGGTCGCGAGCATGTCGCGGACGGTGCGGGCGTGATCAGTCCTGGTGGATGCCGTTCCGAGGGCCATACGGGCAGGTTAGCCAGGGTGTGGCGGGCACCCAACCGGAGACAGGAAATATGTCCGTATTGTCGGCTACTTGTCCAGCCCTTGGACAGTCGGCGGACAAGCCAGCCGACGGACGGGTCAGCCGACGTCCTTCAGCCGCCCGGCGAACTCGGCCGCCGCCGCGCGGGGGTCGTCCGCCTCGGTGAGGGCGCGCACGACGACCACGCGACGGGCGCCCGCGTCCAGGACCTGGTCGAGGTTGGCGAGGTCGATGCCGCCGATGGCGAACCAGGGGCGGTCCGTGCCGAGCGCCGCGGTGGAGCGGACGAGGTCGAGGCCGGGGGCGTGGCGGCCGGGCTTGGTGGGGGTGGGCCAGCACGGGCCCGTGCAGAAGTAGTCCACGCCGTCCTGCGCGGCCGCGGCGGCGGCCTCGGACCCGGCATGGGTGGAGCGGCCTATGAGCACGTCGTCGCCGAGGAGGGCGCGGGCCGCCGGGACGGGCAGGTCGCCCTGGCCGAGGTGGAGCACGTCGGCGCGGGCGGCGTGGGCGACGTCCGCGCGGTCGTTGACCGCGAGGAGCTTGCCGTGCCGGGCGCAGGCGTCGGCGAAGACGGAGAGGTGCTCCAGTTCCTCGGCGGCCTCCATGCCCTTGTCCCGCAGTTGCACGATGTCCACCCCGCCGGCCAGCACGGCGTCCAGGAACTCCGGCAGGTCGCCCTGGCGCTTGCGGGCGTCCGTGCACAGGTAGAGCCGGGCCCCGCGGAGCCGCTCACGGGCGTCCGCGGTGACGGTGTCGTCCGCAGTGACGGTGCCGGCAGTCGTACCGGCAGTGGTGGCGGTGGCGGTGGCGGTCATGCGTACGGTCCCCCGTGTCGGTCGGTCATGCGTGCGATCCCCCGTGATCGTGCCGGTGCGGTGCGGCGGCGGCCCACCGGCGATGCCGGTGGGCGGCGGGGCCGCACCGGACCGGGACCGCGGCCCGGGTCGGCCGCGGCCCGCGCTCCGCGTGGTGGGCGGGAGGTCAGACAGCCAACGCCTGTGCCCGGCGCTTCACCTCCGTGCCGCGGTTCTCGCTGAGGGCCTGCGCCGGGGTGCCGGGCAGGCTGTCGTCCGGGGTGAAGAGCCACTCCAGCATCTCTTCGTCCGTGAAGCCGTCGTCCCGCAGCAGCGTCAGGGTCCCGGACAGGCCCTTGACGACCTTGTCGCCGTCGATGAAGGCGGCGGGGACGTGCAGCGCGCGGTTCTCACCGCGGCGTACGGCGATGAGCTGGCCGTCCTTGACCAGCTGCCGCACCCGGGTCACCTCGATGTCGAACATCTCGGCGATGTCGGGAAGGGTCAGCCAGGCAGGGACGAGAGCATCGGTCTTCGTGTCAATCTCGGTCACGTCACCAGCCTGCCATCTGGCACTGACAGGAGGAAGTCGGACCCCCCTGACCTGCGCCGACGCATTACGCCACCGCCGCCTTCAGCGGCCGGGCCGGGTCGGCGAGGAGCCGCGTGTCCAGTGCCGTGCCCGCCGCGATCAGCCGACGGCCCTGCGCGAGGTCCCGGGGCCGGCCCACCGCGAGCAGCGCGACGAGGCGGTTCTCGCGCAGCCAGCAGACGGTCCAGGCGGGGCCGGCGGGGTCCCCGCGCCACAGCACGGTGTCGGCGGCCGTGTGGTGCCCGGCGTACTGCACGAAGCGGCCGAACTGCTCGGACCAGAAGTACGGCACCGGGTCGTAGACCTCCGCCGGTTCGCCGGTGGCCGCGCCGACGATGTCCGCGGCGACCGTGCGCGGCCCCTGGAGGGCGTTGTCCCAGTGGTGCACGAGGAGCCGCTCGCCGTAGCGGCCGGAGGGGAAGGACGCGCAGTCGCCGACCGCGTGGACGTCCGGTACGGAGGCGCGCAGCCGGTCGTCGGCGAGTACCTCGCCGTGGGCGCCGAGGGCGATGCCGGAGCCGGCGAGCCACGCGGTGGCGGGCCGGGCGCCGACCCCGACGACGACCGCGCCCGCGGGCAGCCGGGTGCCGTCGTCGAGGACGACCGCGCCGGGCTCGACGCGCGCCACACGCGCGCGGGTGCGCAGAACGGCTCCGGCGTCGGCGTACCAGCCGGTCATCGGGGCGGCCACCTCCGCGGGCAGCGCGCCGGCCAGCGGCCGGTCGGCGGCCTCCACGACGGTCACCGCGCACCCGGCCTCCCGCGCGGCGGTCGCGAACTCGGCGCCGATCCACCCCGCGCCGACGACCACGACGTCGTGCTGGGCGGTGAGCACCGGGCGCAGCCGCGCGGCGTCGTCCAGGGTGCGCAGCAGGTGGACGCCGGGGACCCCGTCGGCGCCGGGCAGCCGGAGCGGCTCGGCGCCGGTCGCGAGGACCAGGGCGTCGTAGGGCACCGGTCCCGCGGAGGTGTCGAGGAGGTGGTCGCCGGGGCGGACGGCCAGTGCCTCGCAGCCGAGCCGCACCTCGATGCCGAGCGCCTCGAAGTCGATGTCGAAGGCGGAGCCGTCGGCCGTGCCGAGGAGGACGGCCTTGGACAGCGGGGGCCGGTCGTAGGGCGGGTGCGGCTCCGCGCCGATCAGCGTCACCGTGCCGGTGAACCCCTGCTCGCGCAGGGCGACCGCCGTCTGCACGCCGGCCATGCCGGCGCCCACGACGACCACGCGCCGCGCGGAGCCTCCTCGCTCCTGCGTCTGCTCGCTCACCTGATCACCTTAGACACCTGACTCACTGTCAGTCAGGGGGCACGGTCAGTGAGGTGCTGCACATTCCGCTGGGTGTTCCGCGACCTGTTCCACGACGCTCGTGCCGCTGCCCGCGCGGGACTCCCACTCCCAGGTCTCCTCCAGGCGCACCCGCCCGTCGGGGAGCGCGACGACGGTGGAGCGGCAGTGACCCGAGGCGGTGGTGCCGTCGGTCCTGAGCTGCACGTAGCGGAAGTCGAGGCGGTCCCCCGCGCGCGTGCCGACGAGGTGGCCGCGCGCGATGTCGCCGCCCGCGTACTCGGCCCAGACCGCGCCGTCCGCCTCGTGGTACGTGAAGCGGGTGCCGGTGCCCACCTGTCCTGGGGCCTGGTCGGTCACGGGGGCGAGGACGAGGCCGTCGAGCGAAGGTGCCACCTGGGGACGCTCCCTTACAGCGGTCGATGACGAGCGGTTAGGGTGGCCAACGTAAAGCACTCGCGGGAGCCCGGACGCACCGGGCTGAGAGGGAGGCTGGCGGCCTCCGACCGTACGAACCTGATCCGGGTCATGCCGGCGAAGGGAGGGGCTGGAAGCCCATGGCGCCTACGTCCGAACCACCGCGCACCGGTGACGTCCTGGTCGTCGGGGGCGGGATCATCGGCCTGGTCACGGCCTGGCGGGCCGCGCAGCGCGGGCTGGCCACGGCGGTGGTGGACCCCGCGCCGGGCGGCGGGGCCGCGCGCGTGGCGGCCGGGATGCTGGCCGCCGTCACCGAGCTGCACTACGGCGAGCAGACGCTCCTCGCGCTGAACCTGGCGTCGGCCCGCCGCTACCCGTCCTTCGCCGCCGAGCTGTCCGACGCGACCGGCCTCGACCTCGGCTACCGCCCCTGCGGCACCCTCGCCGTCGCGCTCGACGCCGACGACCGGGCGCACCTGCGCGAGCTGCACGCGTTCCAGCGGCGGTCGGGCCTGGAGTCCGAGTGGCTGTCGGGGCGTGAGTGCCGGCGCCTGGAGCCGATGCTGGCGCCGGGTGTGCGCGGCGGCCTGCGGGTCGACGGCGACCACCAGATCGACCCCAGGCTGCTGGCCGCGGCGCTGCTCGTCGCCTGCGAACGGGCCGGGGTGGCCTTCCACCGGACCACGGCCGGGCGGCTCACCGTCGCCGGGGACCGGGCCACGGGTGTGGTGACGGCCGACGGCACCACCCTGGAGGCGGACCGGACCGTGCTGGCCGCGGGCAGCCTCAGCAGCCGGCTGGCGGGCGTCCCCGGCGGTCTGCTGCCGCCGGTACGGCCCGTGAAGGGCCAGGTGGTGCGGTTGACGATGCCGTCCGGGCAGCCGCCGCTGCTGCACCGCACGGTCCGCGCGGTGGTCCGCGGCAACCCCCTGTACCTCGTTCCGCGCGAGAGCGGCGAACTCGTCGTCGGCGCGACCAGCGAGGAACTGGGCTGGGACACCACGGTCACCGCGGGCGGCGTCTACGAGCTGCTGCGGGACGCCCACGAGCTGGTCCCGGGCATCACCGAGCTGCCTCTGGCGGAGACCCTCGCGGGCCTGCGCCCCGGCTCCCCGGACAACGCGCCGCTGCTCGGCCCGACCGCGCTGGACGGCCTGCTGCTGGCCACCGGGCACTTCCGCAACGGCGTGCTGCTCACGCCCGTCACCGGCGACGTCATGGCGCACGTACTGACCACCGGGGAGCTGCCCGAGGAGGCCCGCCCCTTCACCCCCGGGCGGTTCGGCGCCGCCCCCGCACCCACGGAGCAGCCGGCATGATCATCACGGTCAACGGGGAGCCGCGCGAGACGGCCCCCGGCACCGCCCTGGACGCCCTCGTACGGACGCTCACCGCGGCGCCGTCCGGAGTGGCCGCCGCCCTCAACGAGACAGTCGTCCCGCGCGCCCAGTGGCCCGCCACCGCGCTGGCCGACGGCGACCGCGTCGAAGTCCTCACCGCCGTACAAGGAGGCTGATCCCATGGCCGACGACCCCTTCGTCCTCGGCGGTACGTCGTATACGTCCCGCCTGATCATGGGCACGGGCGGGGCGCCCAGCCTCGACGTGCTGGAACGCTCCCTGGTGGCGTCCGGGACCGAGCTGACGACGGTCGCGATGCGGCGCGTGGACCCGTCCGTGCACGGCTCGGTGCTGTCGGTGCTGGAGCGGCTCGGCATCCGGGTGCTGCCCAACACGGCGGGGTGCTTCACCGCCGGGGAGGCCGTGCTCACCGCCCGCCTCGCGCGCGAGGCGCTCGGTACCGACCTGGTGAAGCTGGAGGTCATCGCCGACGAGCGCACCCTGCTGCCGGACCCGGTGGAGCTGCTGGACGCGGCGGAGACGCTGGTCGACGACGGTTTCACGGTGTTGCCTTACACCAACGACGACCCGGTGCTGGCGCGGAAGCTGGAGGACGTCGGCTGCGCGGCGATCATGCCGCTCGGCTCGCCCATCGGCTCCGGGCTGGGCATCCGCAACCCGCACAACTTCCAGCTGATCGTCGAGCACGCGCGCGTACCGGTGATCCTGGACGCGGGTGCCGGTACGGCGTCGGACGCCTCGCTGGCGATGGAGCTGGGCTGCGCCGGTGTGATGCTGGCGTCGGCGGTGACCCGGGCGCAGGAGCCGGTGCTCATGGCGGAGGCGATGCGGCACGCGGTGGAGGCGGGCCGGCTGGCCCGGCGGGCGGGCCGCATCCCGCGCCGGCACTTCGCCGAGGCGTCCTCCCCGACGGCGGGCCTCGCGGCACTGGACCCGGAGCGCCCAGCGTTCTAGGGCGTGCCTGATGGATCTCCGTGGACGGAGGCCCTGGGCGCCGCCCGCGCGTGGGTTGCGTCACAGGTCGGCTGCAACAGGGGGTCCGGGGCGGCCGGACACAGCTCGCTGTCAGCGACGGCTCGTAGACTCACCTGCGTGGACACGACCCTTCAGGACCCTCTGGTCGGGCAGGTGCTCGACGGCCGGTACCGCGTCGAGGCGCGGATCGCGGTCGGCGGGATGGCCACGGTCTACCGGGCCGTGGACACCCGCCTCGACCGCGTGCTCGCGCTGAAGGTGATGCACCCGGCGCTCGCGGCCGACGGCACGTTCGTCGACCGGTTCATCCGCGAGGCCAAGTCCGTGGCCCGGCTCGCCCACCCCAACGTCGTCCAGGTCTTCGACCAGGGCACCGACGGCGGGTACGTCTACCTGGCCATGGAGTACGTGTCCGGCTGCACCCTGCGGGACGTGCTGCGCGAGCGCGGGGCGCTCCAGCCGCGGGCCGCCCTGGACATCCTGGAGCCGGTGCTGGCCGCGCTCGGCGCCGCGCACCGCGCGGGGTTCGTGCACCGCGACATGAAACCGGAGAACGTGCTGATAGGGGACGACGGCCGGGTCAAGGTCGCCGACTTCGGCCTGGTCCGGGCGGTGAACACGGTCACCAGCACGACCGGCGCGGTCCTCGGCACCGTCTCCTACCTGGCGCCCGAGCAGATCGAGCACGGCACCGCCGACCCCCGGGTCGACGTCTACGCGTGCGGTGTCGTCCTGTACGAGATGCTGACCGGCGCCAAGCCGCACGCCGGGGACTCCCCCGCCCAGGTGCTGTACCAGCACCTCAACGAGGACGTGCCGCCGCCGTCGGCCGCGGTGCCCGACCTGGCGTACGAGCTGGACGAGCTGGTCGCCTCGGCGACCGCCCGCAATCCGGAGATCCGTCCGCACGACGCCGTGGCGCTGCTCGCGCTGGCCCGCGGGGCGCGCGGCGCGCTCACCGCGGCGCAGCTGGACGCGGTGCCGCCGCAGGCGCTCACCGCGGGCCACGACAACGCCGACGACCGCACCAGCGTGATCCCGCGCGCCCTGACGATGGTCCGCCCGCTGCCGGTGAACGAGGACGACGTCCCCGGCACCGGCGACGGCTACGACCGCACCAGCAGGCTGGAGACCCCGCCGCCGGCGCCGCGCCGGCGCGGTCCCGGGGTGCGCCGCGGTCCGCTCGCGATCGTGCTCGCGGTCCTGCTCGCGCTCGGAGTCGGCGCGGGCGTCTGGTACATCAACTCGGGCCAGTTCACCGAGGTCCCGCCGCTCCTGGAGAAGACGGAGGCGCAGGCGAAGACCCGGCTGGAGAAGGCCGGCCTGGACCTCGGCGACGTCAAGCACGCCTACAGCGACACGGTCGAGCGCGGGGTGGTGGTCAGCACCGACCCGGGCACGGGCACCCGTATCCGGACCAACGACTCCGTGTCGCTGACCATCTCCGACGGCCCCGAGACGGTGAAGCTGGCCGATGTGGAGGGCTACCGGCTGGACCGGGCGAAGTCGGTGCTGACCCAGGACGGCCTGGAGCCGGGCATGGTCACCCGGGAGTTCAGCGACGACGTCCCCAAGGGCTTCGTGATCTCCACCGGCCCGGAGGCGGGGACCAAGGTCCGCGCGGGCTCGGCGGTCGCGCTCACGGTCAGCAAGGGCGCCCCGGTGGACGTGCCGGACGTCACCGGCCAGGACCTCGACGAGGCCGAGGCGGAGCTGACCGACGCCGGTCTGAAGGTGAAGGTCGCCGAGGAGCAGGTCAACTCGGAGTACGACGCCGGTCAGGTCGCGCGGCAGTCGCCGGGCGACGGCGAGCGGCTCGCCGAGGGCGACACGGTGACGCTGACGGTCTCCAAGGGCCCCGAGCAGGTCGAGGTCCCCGACGTGACCGGTGAGAGCGTCGACGACGCCCGGCAGGAGCTGGAGGACGCCGGGTTCGAGGTCGAGGAGGACCGCGGGCTGCTCGGCCTGTTCGGCTCCACGGTGAAGAGCCAGTCCGTCGAGGGCGGGGAGACGGCCCCGGAGGGCTCGAAGATCACGATCACGATCCGCTGAGACCCCTGGCATCCTGGACAGTGAGATGAGCACCGCACCTTCCCCCGCCGCGCGCCGCAACCCCGTCGGCGCCCACGTCCCCGTCGCCGGCGGCCTGCACTCGGTGGGCCTGCCCTACGCCCGTGACCTGAAGGCCGAGGCCGTGCAGGTCTTCGTCGCCAATCCGCGCGGCTGGGCCACGCCCGCCGGCAACCCGAAGCAGGACGAGGCGTTCCGCGCGGCCTGCGCCGAGGAGTCGGTCCCCGCCTATGTGCACGCCCCGTATCTGATCAACTTCGGGTCGCACACCGAGGCGACCGCGGAGCGGTCGGTGGAGTCGCTGCGGCACTCGCTGCGGCGGGGCCGCGAGATCGGCGCGCTGGGCGTGGTGGTGCACACCGGCAGCGCGACGGGCGGCCGGGAGCGGGCGGTGGCCCTGCGGCAGGTGCGGGAGCGGCTGCTGCCGCTGCTGGACGAGCTGACCCACGAGGACGACCCGTTCCTGCTGCTGGAGTCGACCGCCGGGCAGGGTGCCTCCCTCTGCTCACGGACCTGGGACTTCGGTCCGTACTTCGAGGCGCTGGACGCCCATCCGAAGCTGGGCGTCTGCCTGGACACCTGCCACATCTTCGCCGCCGGGCACGATCTGACCGGCCCCGACGGCATGCGCCAGACCCTGGACCTGCTGGTGGACACGGTCGGCGAGGGCCGGCTGAAGCTGGTCCACGCCAACGACTCCAAGGACGTGGCCGGGGCCCACAAGGACCGGCACGAGAACATCGGCTCCGGTCACATCGGCGAGGACCCGTTCCGGGCGCTGATGGCGCACCCCGCGACCGCGGGCGTACCGCTGGTCATCGAGACGCCCGGCGGCAAGGAGGGGCACGCGGCGGACGTGGACCGGCTGAAGAAACTGCGCGACGCCTGACCTAGAGCCCGGGGCCGTCGCCGGGTTCCTCCTGGTAGGAGTAGCGCTGCTCGCGCCAGGGGTCGCCGATGTTGTGGTAGCCGCGCTCCTCCCAGAAGCCGCGCCGGTCGGCGGTCATGTACTCGATGCCGCGGACCCATTTGGGGCCCTTCCAGGCGTAGAGGTGCGGTACGACCAGCCGCAGCGGGAAACCGTGCTCGGCGGTGAGCAGCTCGCCGTCCTTGTGGGTGGCGAAGAGGGTGCGGTCGGCGGCGAAGTCGGCGAGGCGCAGGTTGGAGCTGAAGCCGTACTCGGCCCACACCATCACATGGGTGACGGCCGGGCCGGGCGGGGCGAGGTCAAGGACGGTCGTGGCGGGGACGCCGCCCCACTCGGCGCCGAGCATGCTGAACTTCGTGACGCAGTGCAGGTCGGCCACGACGGTGGTGTACGGCAGGGCCGTGAACTCCTCGTGGTTCCAGCAGTGCTTGTCACCGCCGGCGGTGGCGCCGAAGACGCGGAACTCCCAGCGCTCGGGGCGGAACTTGGGGACCGGGCCGTAGTGGGTGACCGGCCAGCCGCGCTGGAGCCGCTGTCCCGGTGGGAGATCGGCCTGCGCCGCCCCTGACGAAGCACCTTCTCCCGACTCGTTTCCCACCGGCTGACCCATGTCTCCATCCTGACAGACCGGGGGCGCTGTCCCGGACCGGGGGCCGCTCGATTTCGGACGTCAAGCGACAATTAGGACTAAGCCAGGACTTACTTACTAAGTGAAGACTTACTGGACGATCTTGGAATCCGATGCAATCATGCGGCGCAACCTGCCAGTTCCCGTGTGTGGAAGGAGCCTCTGCGATGCAGGGCGACCCCGAGGTCATCGAATTCCTCAACGAGCAGCTGACCGCCGAGCTGACGGCGATCAACCAGTACTTCCTGCACTCGAAGTTGCAGGACCACAAGGGCTGGACCAAACTCGCGAAGTACACGCGCGACGAGTCCTTCGACGAAATGCGCCACGCGGAGCTCCTCACCGACCGCATCCTGCTCCTGGACGGCCTGCCGAACTACCAGCGGCTGTTCCACGTCCGGGTCGGGCAGTCGGTGACGGAGATGTTCCAGGCGGACCGGGAGATCGAGGTCGAGGCGATCGACCGGCTGCGCCGGGGTGTCGAGGTGATGCGGAACAAGGGCGACATCACGTCCGCGAACATCTTCGAGGCGATCCTCGCCGACGAGGAGCACCACATCGACTACCTGGACACCCAGCTGGACCTGATCGAGAAACTGGGCGAGGCGCTCTACCTGTCGACGGTCATCGAGCAGTCCCAGCCGGACTCCTCGGGCCCGGGTACCGGCGGCCTCTAGGCCGCTTCGGGAAGCTCCGCCGTGAGGGGCGGTTCGCCCTGGTCCACGAGCTGCCGACGGGGGCAGGCGCCACGGCCGAGCAGCGCCTGGATGCGTCGTACGCAGCCACCGCAGTCCGTGCCCGCCTTGCAGGCGGAGGCGATCTGCCGGGGCGTGCACGCGCCGGCGTCGGCGTGCGACTTCACCTGTTCCTCGGTCACACCGAAGCAGCTGCAGACGAACACGCGGCGGTTCACCTCCCGGGCGGGGTCATGGTCGTGCCGTACCGACAGCGATGACCGAGGCCCGTCCAATCGGTGAGGCAAACCTAACCTTACCCACCCCGCCGGTACCGCAAAAGCGGAAGGGGCGCGGATCTCATGTGACCCGCGCCCCATTCACACCCGCGAACGGGTTCTGTCTCACTGGTCCCGGTACATCTCCGCCACCAGGAAGGCCAGGTCGAGGGACTGGCTGCGGTTGAGGCGGGGGTCGCAGGCGGTCTCGTAGCGCTGGTGGAGGTCGTCGACGAAGATCTCGTCACCGCCGCCGACACACTCGGTGACGTCGTCGCCGGTCAGCTCCACGTGGATGCCGCCCGGGTGGGTGCCCAGCGCCTTGTGGACCTCGAAGAAGCCCTTGACCTCGTCCAGCACGTCGTCGAACCGGCGGGTCTTGTGCCCCGAGGCCGCCTCG
>NZ_JAVRHI010000063.1:0-23254 GCF_034105845.1 Streptomyces sp. CRN 30
GCCCCGGCCGGCCCCGGCCGGCCGAGGGCCGTGCTGCCGGGCGACGCCCGGCTCGCCGAGGGCCGCTGGGACGTGCACGTCCAGTGGGCGGACGGCGAGCCGCGGCGCCTGGCGGCCGGCCTCAACGACCTGCGCGCGCTGGTCGACCGCGTGCCCGCCGGCTCGGACGGCCCCGTCGCCGTGCGCGTCCCGTACGCCACCAAGTACGGCAACCTCACCGTCCGCAGCTGGCTGCGCGCCCCGCACGCGGAGGCGGGCGACCTCCGGATCGGCGCGGACGGCCTGGGGGTGAGCGGCCGGCTGTACGGCGCGTCGCTCACCCCGGACGCGTACGTCGAGGCCGTCGACCGGGAGGGTGCGGCGCCCGCGGTACGTGCCGAGGTGAGCGCCGAGGGGGACTCCTTCCGGTGCACCGTGGCGTACGGGGCGCCGGCCCCCGGCATCCGGGACCTGTGGCTGCGTCCGGCGGGCGGGGCCGGGCCGCGGGTGCGGATCGCCCGGCTGCTGGACGACGTCGCCGACCGGAAGCACATCTTCACCTACCCGAAGGTGACCCTGGAGACGGCCCGGCACGGGCCCGTCCTGGTGGGGCCGTACTACACGGCCGACAACGACCTCTCGATCGGCGTCACCGCGACGGACTGACGGGACCGACGGACGCGGCGGGACGGTCAGAGCGGTTCGTGACCGTCCGTCGGCCGCTCCTGGCCGATGTGGATCTGGACGCTCTTCTCCTGGCCGGACCGCGTCTGGGGCGGGGTGATCGCCGAGAACGCGGGGTGGTGCAGGTCGAAGGCCGGGGCCTCGGAGCGGATGCGGGGCAGCGCGACGAAGTTGTGCCGCGGCGGCGGGCAGGAGGTCGCCCACTCCAGGGACCGGCCGAAGCCCCAGGGGTCGTCCACGTCGACCTTCTCGGCGTACTTCGCGGTCCGCCAGACGTTGTAGAGGAACGGCAGCGTGGAGGCGCCCAGCAGGAACGCGCCGATGGACGACACGGTGTTGAGCGCGGTGAAGCCGTCGGCGGCCAGGTAGTCCGCGTACCGCCGCGGCATGCCCTCCGCGCCCAGCCAGTGCTGCACCAGGAACGTGACGTGGAAGCCGACGAAGAGCGTCCAGAAGTGCATCTTGCCGAGCCGCTCGTCGAGCATCTTCCCGGTGAACTTGGGCCACCAGAAGTAGAACCCCGCGAAGGTCGCGAAGACCACCGTGCCGAACACCACGTAGTGGAAGTGCGCCACGACGAAGTAGGAGTCCGTGACGTGGAAGTCCAGCGGCGGCGAGGCCAGGATCACTCCGGTCAGACCGCCGAAGAGGAAGGTCACGAGGAAGCCGGCCGCCCACAGCATCGGTGTCTCGAAGGAGAGCGACCCCCTGAGCATCGTCCCCGTCCAGTTGAAGAACTTCACCCCCGTGGGCACGGCGATCAGGAAGGTCATGAAGGAGAAGAACGGCAGCAGCACCGCGCCCGTGGCGAACATGTGGTGCGCCCACACCACCATCGACAGCCCGGTGATCGCCATCGTCGCGCCGACCAGCGTCATGTACCCGAAGATCGGCTTCCGGCTGAACACCGGGATGATCTCCGTGACGATCCCGAAGAACGGCAGCGCGATGATGTACACCTCGGGGTGGCCGAAGAACCAGAACAGGTGCTGCCACAGCAGCGGCCCGCCGTTCTCCGGGGCGAACACCACCGCGCCGAACCGCCGGTCCGCCTCCAGCACCAGCAGCGCCGCCGCCAGCACCGGGAACGCCATCAGGACCAGGATCGACGTGAACAGGGTGTTCCAGACGAAGATCGGCATCCGGAACATCGTCATGCCGGGGGCGCGCATGCCGATGATGGTGGTCAGGAAGTTCACCGCGCCGAGGATGGTGCCGAACCCCGCCAGCGCGAGTCCCATGATCCACAGATCGGCCCCGATGCCCGGCGAGCGCTCCGGGCCGCTCAGCGGGGTGTAGGCGGTCCAGCCGAAGTCGGCGGGCCCCGACGGGGTGAGCAGCGAGCCCAGCACCATCAGCCCGCCGAAGAGGAACAGCCAGTACGAGAACATGTTCAGCCGTGGGAAGGCGACGTCCGGCGCGCCGATCTGCAGCGGCATGAGCTCGTTGGCGAACCCGGCGAAGGTGGGGGTCGCGAAGAGCAGCAGCATGATCGTGCCGTGCAGGGTGAACAACTGGTTGTACTGCTCGTTGTCCATGATCTGCAGTCCCGGGCGGGCCAGTTCCGCGCGCATCAGCAGTGCCATCACGCCGGCCACCAGGAAGAAGGCGAACGAGGTGACGAGGTAGAGGTGGCCGATCTTCTTGTGGTCCGTCGTCGTCAGCCAGTCGACCACCAGCCGTCCGGGCCGCCTCGTGCCTACGGGTGGCGCCGTCGCCTGCGCGGTGTCCGTGCCCATCGCTCGCCCCTTCGCCGTCGCGTCCTGGGCCTGTTCAGGCTCACGCCATGATGCTCGCGTCCGCGGGCACCGCGACAGGGGGCGTGCCGGGGCAGTGGACGGAAACCGTGTAATTACCGTCCGATCCGCCTTCCGGGGCCGCGCGGGAATCGAAGCGGAAAGCAGTGGGCCGTACGGCAGGTGCCGGTTTTTCGACAGCGGCATTCAGGACGGCGGCGGGCCGGTCGGCAATTACCGGCGGCAAGGCGGGGACACGCTCGGGACCGCCCGTATGTGTGACCCGGTTCGGCCGAAACGCTGTCGTGATTCTGTGACACAAGTGTGATCACCGCACGACAGTGACCCTTCGTGGCGGTCCCGGTCTTCCCCCTGTCGCACCCCGCCGCCTAACGTGGCGTCATGGCATCGAACACCACCCCGCCCCAGGAGCCCCAGGACGTCCCGGATGCCTATGTGGGCCTGGACGAGCGGAACGCCGAACACCGCGCCCGCGAGCGCGGCTGGTCCACCGTCAGGTCGCTGCCGCCGGGCGCGATCATCACCATGGAGTACCTCGCGGGCCGGCTCAACTTCGAGGTGCGGGACGGCCGGGTGACCCGCTGCTGGAAGGGCTAGACACCGGAAGGGCTGGACACCGGACACGCCGAAGGCCCGGCTCCTCGGGGGAGCCGGGCCTTCGGCGGTGCGGGGGCGGGGTGCGTGCGAGGGGCACTCCCGCTGTCTCGTGTCAGCCTCCCGTGAGGGGGCGGCTCGACGTGGTCGTCGAGCGCGGCACTCTGTCCGAGTGCGGCGGACGGCGGCTGCCGCCCGGGGTGACCGGCGACCGCTCCGACCGGGCCGAGTGCGGTCCCGGCGCCAGGTGCAGCGGCGGCCGGGCGGAGCGCGGCACGACGGAGGGGTCGCGCACCGCGGCCGGTTCCTCGGGGACGGTGCCCGCCGCGGGCTTGCGCAGGACGGGCGTGGGCCTGTGCACGGGCGGGGCGGCCGGGGCCGGCACGGCGGCCGGTTCGGGCTCGGCGGCCGTGCGGCCGTACCGGGCGAGCGCGGTGTCGCGCAGCGAGAAGAGGAAGGCCTCGGCGCGGGCGATCAGCGGCTCGAACCAGGGCAGCGCGAGCAGGATCAGCAGACCGGCGGCCCAGCCCAGCAGGACGTCGCTCAGCCAGTGCGTGCCGATGTAGACCGTGCTGAGACCCACGCCGAGCGAGATGACGGCGGAGAGCGCGGACAGCCAGCGCCGTGCCCTGGGCGTGGATGCCAGATAGGCGAGGACGCCCCAGGTCACCACCGCGTTCGCGGTGTGGCCCGAAGGGAATATGTCGCCGCCCAGCCACATCTCGTTGGAACCGATCTCGGTCGCGTAGTGCGGTCCGAGGCGGCCCATGCCGATCTTGGCGGCGCCCACCGTGAGGTTCAGCAGCAGCAGCGACACGCCGAGCGCGAGCATCGGGCGCAGCGTGTGCTGCCGCCACGAGCGCCAGCCCAGCCAGGCCGCCACCATCACGGCGGTGGGCCCGCGCTGGCCCAGGACCACGTAGTAGTCGAGGAACGCGTGCACCTCCGGCCACTGCTGGTACGGCCGGAAGAACATCAGCTGCCAGTCGAGCCGGACCAGCCACGAGGTGATGAGCACGGCCCACACGATGGCGGCGTAGAAGGCCAGGGTGGCGGAGAAGAGCACGATCCGGTGCCGGCTCATCGACGGCACGTCGATGTGGGCCGGCCGTTGCGGTTCACGGTCCAGCCGGGCGAAGACCCGCTCGGGACGAGTCAGCGATCGTTCGGTACGCACGTCAATCGACGTTACAGCGAGTGAGCTCCGATCCGGTCCGTATCACTCGGTTTGTGATGACGATGTGATGTGGGAAACCTCTCAGGACACGGCTTATTCTGGGGAAATCCCTAATCAGCGGTGGGTCGTGGCCCGCATTTACGGTGACGGTCGACCCGCTCTGTTTTGCAGCGCTTTTATATTCGTTCACCGAATGCTGGTGTCGATTTACCCGGGCGATCACACAGCGCGCACGGCCGGGCGGGCCGGTCACGGCGGGCCCGAGCCGCCGAGCCAGAGCGCCCCGTAGACCGCGGACCCCGCCGCGAGCACCGCGACGACCGGCGCCGACCTGGCCGTACGCAGCCGGGCCAGGGCCACGGCGAGGGGGAACAGGAGTGGGAAGGCGGGCATCAGCAGGCGCGGTTTCGAGCCGAAGTAACCGGACGCGCCCAGGGCGAGCACGACGATCACCCCCGTGTAGACGAGCAGGGGCAGCGGCTGTCCCTGCCGGACGCACCCGACGTACAGCCGGACGAGCAGCGCGACGCCGACGAGCAGGCCGAGGCCGGCGAGCGCCGACGGGAACGAGGTGAGGAGTGCGGCGGTGAACCGCGCGAAGGCGTACCCGCCGTCGAAGCCGTTGCCCCAGCCCGCCTGGACGTCGAGGTAGCCGCGCACACCGCCGCCGGTGCGGTGCCCGACCCACAGCACGTACCCGGCGGCACCGAGGGGGGCGAGCAGCATGCCGAGGGCGCGCCGTCGCGCGAAAGCGCCCCGCGGCGCCCCGACGTTCCCCCACCGCACGGACGGGGGACGCCCGCGGCCGCGGGCGTACGGGACGAGCGCCGCGGCCCACACCGCCAAGACCACCGCGGCGCCGATCGGACGGGTCAGCCCGGCGAACGCGGCCAGCGTGCCCGCGGTGACCCAGTGGCCGGTCAGTACCGCGTACAGCGCCCACGCGGCCAGTGCCGTGAAGAGCGCCTCGCTGTACGCCATCGACTGCACGATCCCCACCGGCAGCACGGCCCACAGCAGCACCGCGAAGAGTCCCGCCCCGCGCCCGTGCAGACGGTCCGCGACGGCGAAGATCCCCAGGGCGGCGGCGAGCGAGGCCAGTGCGCCGACGAGCAGTCCGGCGTCCGCGTACGACAGCGGGGTCACCGCGGCGCCGGCCCGTTCCAGCCAGGGCAGCAGCGGGAAGAAGGCCAGATTCGAGTGCACGTCCCCATCGGGGAGGCGGACCTCGTACCCGTAACCCAGTTCGGCGACCCGCACGTACCAGAGCGAGTCCCAGCGGGCCGACAGCAGGGTGTGCGCGCTCTTGCCGTGCGCCGCGCTCCACACGGCGAGGACGAGCACGCCCAGGGCGCGTACGAGGGCGTACCCGAGGAGCGCGGGAGCGGCCCTGCGCAACAGGGGGGCGGCCGGGCGCAGATCGAGAGCGGTCACGCGCTTGATTATCGGTGCGGCCCGGAACCGGGCGGCCGTACGGCGACGTGAAGCACCCCGAAGGACGAAGGAGCACCCCGAAGGACGAAGAAGGACTCCGACGGATGAACGGCGGATGACCGAAGTGCCCCACGCCGCACCCTTGTGACAGTCCCATGAGAGACCCGCCACATGCCCCTGGCGGGAACTCGCGTACGCTGACGGCTCACTCGCCGTTCGTCCGCGCGGGTCCGGGACGCCGCTCCTCCCGGGCCGTAGCCGTCGGGAGTCCCCGCCCGCGGTCCCGCCGAACGTGAGGGAACATCTGGGAGGTACGTACATGTCCGGGACGAGCACGGCCGCCGCGAGGAGCCGTCGGGAGACCGGGCCCGGTGCCAACCGCTGGGTCGTCCTCGTCGTCCTCTGCGCCAGCCTGCTGCTCGTCGCCCTCGACGCGACCGTCCTGCACGTGGCGGTGCCCGCCGTCACCGAGGACCTCAGGCCCGGCGCCATCGAGCTGCTCTGGATCGTCGACGTCTACCCGCTGGTCTGCGCCTCGCTGCTGATCCTCTTCGGCACGCTGGGCGACCGGGTCGGCCGCAGACGGGTCCTGCTCCTCGGCTACGCCCTGTTCGGCGTCGCCTCGGGGCTCGCGGCCTGCGCGGACGACCCCGGGGTACTGATAGCGGCCCGCGCCCTGCTCGGGGTCGGCGGCGCCATGATCATGCCCGCCACGCTGTCGATCCTGCGGCACATCTTCCCCGACCGGCGCGAACGCGCGTTCGCGATCGGCATCTGGACCGCCGTGGCCGCGGTCGGCGCCGCCGTCGGACCCCTGCTCGGCGGCTTCCTGCTCGAGCACTTCTGGTGGGGCTCGGTCTTCCTCATCAACATCCCGCTGATGCTCGTCAGCCTGCCGCTCGGGCGGTGGCTGCTGCCCGAGTCCTTCGGCGACCGCGACGGCCCCTGGGACGTGGTGGGCGCGCTGACGGCCGCCGCCGGCCTGTTCGGCGCGGTGCTCGGCGTGAAGCGGCTCGGCGGCGGCGACCCGCCGCTGGACCCGTGGACGGCGGGGCCGCTCCTGGTGGGCGGGGCGCTGCTGTTCGTCTTCGTCCGGCGGCAGCGGCGGCGTGCGCATCCGCTGGTGGACCTGCGGATGTTCGCGCGCCCCGCGTTCAGCACGTCCGTCGGGTGCATCGTGCTGGCGATGCTGGCACTGGTCGGCCTGGAGCTGATGGCGGCGCAGTACCTCCAGCTCGTCCTCGGGCTGTCACCGCTCCAGACGGGCCTCAGGCTGCTGCCGCTCACCGTCGCGGCGATGGCGGCGGGGCTGGCGGGTTCGCTCATGCTGCGGCGGTTCGGGCCGCGCCGCATGGTGTCGCTGGGCTTCTGCCTGACCGCCGGCGCGGTCGTCCTGCTGACGGCGATGGGCCACGAGGACCGGCCGGCACTGCTGCTCGCCGGGTTCGTGTTCCTCGGGTTCGGCCTGGAGACGACGCTCTTCGGGGCGTACGAGTCGATGCTGAGCGAGGCGCCCGCGGACCGGGCGGGCGGGGCGGCCGCGATCGGCGAGACCTCGTACCAGCTCGGCGCCGGGATCGGCATCGCCCTGCTGGGCAGCGTCATGAACGCGGCCTACGCGCCGGGCCTCACCTCGGTGCCCGGGGTCCCCGCCGCGGCCGCGGCCGCGGCCGGGCACTCGCTGGGCGAGGCGTACGAGGTGGCCGGGCGGCTCGGCGGCGCGTCCGGCGAGGCCCTGCGGCAGGCCGCCCGTGACTCCTTCGTGCAAGGCCTGCACGTCACGCTGCTGGTCAGCGCGGGTCTGCTGCTGCTCGGCGCGGCGATGGCGCTCCGGCTGCCGCGGCTCATGGAGCCCGGGACGGCCGAGCCCGGGACGGCCGCGGAGCCGTCCACGGAAGGCGGCGGCCCGGTCGACGTGCCCGCGCCCAGGGAGGCGGCCGGCGGGGAGAGGACGACCGGCAAGGGCGGGACGGCCGGCAAGGTGCGCGCGGAGTCCGTGCGGTGAACCGGGGCCCGACGGGGTCCCGCGGCTCCCGCAGCTCTTCGAGCTCCCGGCGCCACCGGTGGGAAGTCGTGGCGGAACCTGGACGCGCGGAGGACCGCGCCGTAACGTCGGCGTCGATCCCTGACCGGCGCTGCTGGTTCCCCGTGTGCCCGGAGGCTGCCCATGACCGCGTCCCCGAAGCTCCCGCCCTTCGACCCCGCCGACCCCCTGGGCCTGGACGAGCTGCTCGACGCGGAGGACCTCGCGATCCGTGACACCGTGCGCGGCTGGGCCGAGCGGCGGGTGCTGCCCCGGGTCGCCGAGTGGTACGAGGAGGGCGAGCTCCCGGAGATCCGTGAACTGGCCCGGGAGCTGGGGGAGATCGGTGCCCTGGGCATGCCCCTGGAGGGGTACGGCTGCGCGGGGGCCTCCGCCGTGCAGTACGGGCTGGCCTGCCTGGAACTGGAGGCCGCCGACTCGGGCATCCGCTCGCTCGTCTCCGTGCAGGGCTCCCTCGCCATGTACGCGATCCACCGCTTCGGCAGCGAGGAACAGAAACTGCGGTGGCTGCCGCGCATGGCCGCCGGCGAGGTCATCGGCTGCTTCGGGCTGACCGAACCGGACCACGGCTCCGACCCCGCGTCGATGCGGACCCACGCGAAGCGGGACGGCACGGACTGGGTGCTGACCGGGCGGAAGACGTGGATCACCAACGGGTCCGTCGCCGGTGTCGCCGTGGTGTGGGCGCGGACCGACGACGGCATCCGCGGGTTCGTCGTGCCGACGGACAGCGCGGGCTTCACCGCCCCCGAGATCCGGCACAAGTGGTCCCTGCGCGCGTCCGTCACGAGTGAACTGGTCATGGACGGCGTACGGCTGCCCGCGGACGCCGTACTGCCGGAGGTCACCGGGCTCAAAGGGCCGCTCGGCTGTCTGTCGCACGCGCGCTACGGCATCGTCTGGGGGGCCATGGGCGCGGCGCGGACCTGTTTCGGGGCGGCGGTCGACTACGCGAAGTCGCGGGAACAGTTCGGCAGGCCCATCGGCGGCTTCCAGCTCACCCAGGCCAAGCTCGCCGACATGGCGGTGGAACTGCACAAGGGGATTCTGCTCGCCCACCATCTGGGGCGGCGGATGGACGCGGGACGGCTCTGTCCCGAACAGGTGAGCTTCGGCAAGCTGAACAACGTGCGCGAGGCGATCGAGATCTGCCGTACCGCCCGGACCGTCCTGGGGGCCAACGGCATCTCCCTGGAGTATCCCGTCATGCGGCACGCCACGAACCTGGAGTCGGTGCTCACCTACGAGGGCACCGTCGAGATGCACCAGCTGGTGCTGGGCAAGGCGCTCACCGGTCTCGACGCCTTCCGGTGACCCGCCCCGCCTCAGCTCTGGTTGAAGAAACCGTCCGCGCCGCGGCCCGCGGCCTGACCGCTGACGATCTCCGTGTCGGCGGGGGTCAGCAGGAACACACGGCTGGAGACCCGCTCGATGGAGCCGCGCAGTCCGAAGATCAGACCGGCCGCGAAGTCGACGACGCGCTTGGCGTCGGTGCCCTCCATGTTGGTCAGGTTGATGATGACGGGAACCCCGTCGCGGAACAGCTCGCCGATGTGGCGGGCGTCCCGGAAACTGTCCGGGGCGACCGTACCGATCCGGCGCCCCTTCTCCTGGGCCGATTCGGACGCGACCTTCACCCGCGGGTCGGTGACCCAGGCCTCGCCGGGCTGCTCCTGCTGCTGCCCCTCGGCATAGTCGTCGTCGTAGTAACGCTCGTCATCGTTGTCGTCGACGAGGCCAAGCCAGGCACTCGCCTTGCGCACCGATCCCATGGACGCCTCCTCTCACAGCGGTCTTTTCTGCTTTCCGCATCCCTATGGTCGTCCATGATGCGGATGGCGCGCCAAGTGGATAGACGCCGCGCGGGGGTTTCGTGACGGTACTGGTGCAGAGCGGATCCGTACAGAGCCCGTGTGCCCCAAGGCCTTTTGTCCACACTGCTGCTGACTGTGAGTGAAATAATATTTCTCGTGGCGGACGGGTGAGGAGCGGTGCGTCCGGGTGATCGGCGGGCGCTCGCTACGATGCGGCGACCGAAGATCACTTCAGGTACGGGGGAACGCCGTGTTCGGAATCGTCAGACCGTGCAGTCACCGTCTCGGGGACGGACTGCGGGCCGAGTGGACGGCCCATCTGTGCGGCCTCTGCCTCGCGCTGCGCGGGGACCACGGGCAGCTCGCCCGCATCGTCACCAACTACGACGGGCTGCTGGTCTCGGTGCTGACGGAGGCTCAGGCCACGCCCGAGCGGTCGTCCGGGTGGCGGCGCACCGCCGGCCCCTGCCCCCTGCGCGGCATGCGTACCGCCTCCGTCGCGCGGGGTGAGGGCGCGCGGCTCGCCGCCGCGGTCTCCCTGGTGCTGGCCTCGGCCAAGGTCCGGGACCATCTGGCCGACGGGGACGGGCTGGTGGCCCGCGGGCCGGTGCGGCTGGCCGCGCGCCGGGTCGCCGCCGGCTGGGACCGGGCCGGCGCCCGCACCGGATCGGACATCGGCTTCGACACGGCCGTCCTGGTCGACGCCGTGGACCGGCAGACCGGCGTCGAGGTGCTCGCCGGCCCCGGCACCCCGCTGCTGACGGTCACCGAGCCGACCGAGACGGCGACCGCCGCGGCCTTCGCGCACACCGCGTGGCTGGCCGGGCGGCCGGGCAACGCCGAGCCGCTGGCCGAGGCGGGGCGGCTGTTCGGACGGCTCGCCCACCTGCTGGACGCGGTCGAGGACCGCGAGGCCGACGCCGCGGCAGGTGCGTGGAACCCCCTGACGGTGACCGGCACGTCCCTCACCGAGGCCCGCCGGCTGGCCGAGGACGCGCTGCACGGGATACGGCTCGCCCTGCGCGAGGCGGAGTTCACGGACGGCAGGCTCGCGCACGTGCTGCTCGTGCACGAACTGCGCAGGTCGGTGGACCGGGCGTTCGGGACGGTGCCGACGTGCTCGGCACACGGGCCCGCCGGACCGCACGGACAGCAGCCGCAGCAGCCGCAGCAGCCGGGGCCGTACGGTCCGTACGGTCCGTACGGAGCGCCGCAGCAGGGTGGCGGGAGCCCGTACGCGGGTGGTGGGAACCCGTACACGGGCGGTGGGGGACAGGGCGGTGGTGCGTCCGGCGGCGGTTCCGGCCGGCGGGGTTTCTGGGCCGGCTGCGGGATGTTCTGGCTGCTCTGCTGCACGTGCAAGCTGTGCTGCGCGAGCGAGTACGAGGGTCCGTGGTCCCGGAAGAAGCGCGAGGGCTGCTGCCACAAGTGCGACGGATGCGACTGCTGCTGCCCCTGCGACGGGTGCTGAGGGGAAGGTACGCGTGTGAAGGCGTGAAGTGAGCCGGTCCCTGTGCTCAGGGCAGGCAGCAGGCGGGCGGTCGGCTCAACAGGAAGAGGACCACACGCGACCGAAGTCGATGTGGGAGCGCGTGACCAGCCACTGCTGCGGATGCATGGGCCAAGTTGAACAGGCATCCGGTTCCGCGTCAACTGGCATGAGACGCACGGTCCACTGTGCGGACAACCTTGACAGTGAGGGGAAACACGCCCGTACTCTCGGCGTGCGGCCCTGCTGAGGGGCTCGGCCGTACGGCGCCCACCGGGCGCCGCCGTGTGAAGGCGACCACCGCGTTCGAACCACCGTGTTCGAACCGTCGCGTCACGGAGCCTTCGCATGCCTCGTACCTCTCGCACGTCACATTCGTACCGGCGGCCGTCCCTGGTGATCGTGGGCGCCGGGCCGCGCGGCACCGGTGTGCTGGAGCGGATCGCCGCCAACGCGCCCGAGCTGTACGCCGGCGCGGAACTCGACGTGCACCTCGTGGACCCGTACCCGCCGGGCGGCGGCCGCATCTGGCGGCAGGCGCAGTCACCGCTGCTGTGGATGAACTCGGAGGCCCAGGACGTCACCATGTTCACCGACGAGACGGTGGACATGGCCGGGCCGGTGCGCCCCGGGCCCACCCTGCACGAGTGGGCGGCCGTCGACGGGCGCTCCTTCGGCGACCGCCGGCTGCTCGGTGCGTACCTGACCTGGGTGTACGAGCGGGCCGTCGCCGCCCTGCCGCCCGGCGTCCGCGTCCACCGCCACACCCGGCGCGCCCTGGGCGTCGGCGGGCCGCGCGAGGGCCGGCAGCAGGTGTGGCTGGAGGGCCGGCCCCGGCCCCTGCTCGCCGACCTGGTGGTGCTCACCCTCGGGCACCTGGACGCCGACCTGGACGACGAGCAGCGGGAGCTGGCCGCGTACGCCCGCGCGCACGGCCTCGTCCACCTGCCGCCGGACTTCACCGCCGACAGCGACCTGGAGGCGCTGGCCCCGGGCGAGCCCGTCCTGGTGCGCGGTTTCGGACTCGCCTTCGTGGACCTGATGGTGCTGCTGACCGAGGGCCGCGGCGGACGCTACGAGGAGGGCGGGCACGGGGAGCCGGTGTACGTGCCGTCCGGGCGGGAGCCGGTCCTGTACGTCGGCTCCCGGCGCGGCGTGCCCTACCACTCCAAGATCGGTTACGACTGGGAGGGCGACCGGCCGCCGCTGCCGCGGTTCCTCGGACCCGCCGAGGTCGACGCCCTGCTCGCCCGCCCGGGTGGCCCCGACTTCCGGCGGGACGTGTGGCCGCTGGTCGACAAGGAGCTCGGGTACGCGCACTACCACCGGCTGTTCACGGCGCATCCCGAGCGCACGACCGGGGCGTGGGCCGACTTCGAGCAGGCGTACGCGGCCGCCGGGGGCCCCGCCGAGGTGGCCGCGCTCGTCGCGTCCAGCGTGCCCGACCCCGCGGACCGGTTCGACGCGGCCGCGCTCGACCGCCCGCTGGACGGCGTCACGTACGGGTCCTACGACGCGTTGCAGGAGGAGCTGCGGGCCTACGTCGAGGACGACCTGACGCGCCGTCACAACCCGCTGCGCAGCCAGGACCACGCCGTCTTCCTCGCGCTGCTGTCCGTCTACGGGCAACTGGTGCGGCTCGGGGACATCGGGCCCTGGTGGCACGGGTTCTTCAGCTACCTCGCGTCGGGCCCGCCCGGGCCCCGGCTGCGGCAGATGCTCGCGCTGTCCCGCGCCGGAGTGCTGCGCTTCCTCGGCGCCGGCACGACGGTCGAGGCGGCCGACGGGGTGTTCCGGGCCCGCAGCGCCAGTGTGCCCGGGGCCCGCGTGGAGGCCCGCGCGCTGGTCGAGGCGCGGCTGCCGCACCCCACGGTCGAACGTACCCGCGACGCGCTGCTGCGCGGCCTGCACGCCGACGGGGCCGCCGTCACCGCGGAGGGGCTGCTCGCCGTGGACCCCGCCGACGGGCGGGTCCTGGACCGCTCCGGCACCCCGCACCCGCGGCGCTTCGCGCTGGGCCCGCACACCGACGCCCGGGGCTCGGGCGCCTTCACCCGGCCGCGCACCGGCGGCCCGGCGTTCCGGCAGAACGACGCGACGGCGCGCGCCGCGCTGGCGTTCCTCGGCGCCCTCTCCTGTCGCACCGCCGCCTGACCGGCCCCCGTTCCCCCGCACCGCCGTTCCCCGTGCTGGCCGTCCCGCGCGCCGTGCCGCCCGCCTTCCGTAACCCTCCGAGGAACCCTCATGTCCCTGACCAGTGATCCTCTTCTCCCATGACCGCACCGCACGGCCGGGGGCTGCTGCACCTCGCCGCCGCCCTCGACCGACGGGCCGGGTACCGGGCCGGGCCGTACGCCGAGTCGGCCCGGCTCGCCGAGCGCGGCGCGCTGGACTTCGTGACCCTGCACGACTCCTTCGCGCGCACCGGCCCGGACGCGCTCGCCGTCCTCTCCCGCGTCGCGCCCGCCACCGGCCGGATCGGCCTGGTGCCGACCATGACCACCACGCACACCGAGCCCTTCCACGTCCAGGCGGCCGTGGCGACCCTGGACTGGGTCAGCCGGGGACGGGCCGGGTGGCGGATCGACGTGTCGGCGACCGAGGGCGAGGCCCGGCTCTTCGGGCGCCGCCGCGCGGCCGGGGCGGAGGCGCTCTGGCAGGAGGCCGGCGAGGTCGCCGACGCCGCCGCGCGGCTGTGGGACAGCCGGGAGGAGGACGCGGAGGTGGGGGACGCGGCGGCCGGCCGGTCCATCGACCGGGACGAGCCGCACCGCGTCGGCTTCGCGGGCGGCACCTCCGGCGTGCGGGGCCCCTCGCACGTGCCGAGGCCGCCGCAGGGGCACCCCGTCCGTGTCGTCGACGCCACCGACCGGTACGCGCGGCAGGTGGCGGCCCGGTACGCGGACGTGGCGCTCGTCCGTGCCGACGGGCCGGCGCGGGCCGGTGCGGTACGGGAGGAACTGCGGACCGCGGCGGCCGCGTCCGGCCGTGACCCCGGCACGCTGCGGGTCCTCGCGCACCTCGTCGTCGACCTCGCCGACGGCGAGTACGCGGCCGATCCGGGGCACGGCGGGGGCGGGCCCCGGCGGACGGCGCGCGGACCGCTGTACCGGGGCGGCCCCGTCGACCTGGCCGAGCTGATCACCACCTGGTACCGGGCCGGCGCCGTCGACGGCTTCCACCTGGTCCCCGCCGAACCGTGCCGTGACCTGGAGCGGCTCGTCAACGGGACGGTGGCGCTGCTCCAGCACCGGGGCCTGTTCCGCACCTTCTACCCGGGCCGCACGCTCCGGGAGCACCTCGGACTCGCCCGGCCCGCGGGCCGGCACACCGTGGCAGGGGAAACGGCATGACCGTACGCAGCCGCGCGGGCCGCAGGACGATGCACCTGGCCGCGCACCTGCCGAGCGCCGACGACACGACCGTCCGGGCGGATCCCGGGTCCGGGGAACGGATCGACTTCGCGTCGTTCGAGCATCTCGCGCACACCGCCGAACGTGGTCTGTTCGACTTCTTCCTCCTCGCGGAGGGGCTGCGGCTGCGCGAGCACGAGGACCTCGTCCGCGGCCTGGACGCGGTCGGCCGCCCCGAACCGCTCACCGTGCTGAACGCGCTGGCCGCGGTCACGACCCGGCTCGGGCTCGCCACCACCGTGCACACCACCTTGGAGGAGCCGTACGACGTCGCCCGTCGGCTCGCCTCGCTGGACCACCTCAGCGGGGGCCGGGCCGCCTGGAACGTGGACCCCTCCCCGGACGCCTCCGCCGAGGCGAACCTCCGGCGCGGCGGCTTCCCCGACCGGGCCGAACGGTATGCGCGTGCCGCCGAGTTCGTGCAGGTGGCACGGGAACTGTGGGACTCCTGGCGGCCGGACGGAGCGGCGCGGTCCTGCGTCCACCGGGGGCGGCACTTCGACCTCGCGGGCACCTTCTCCCTGCCGCGCCCGCCGCAGGGACACCCGGTCGTCATCCGGGCGGGCGACTCCGACGAGGACCGGGAGGCCGCCGCGTCGGCCGCCGACGTGCTCCTCACCCGGCACGGGACGCTGGAGGCGGGCCGGAAGTCCTACGCCGACGTGAAGGGCCGGCTCGCCGCGTACGGCCGCGAACCGGAGCACCTGAAGATCCTGCCCGAAGTCACCTTCGTCCTCGGGGACACCGCGGCCGAGGCCCGGGAGAGGGCCGCCGCCATCCGGCGCCGGCAGGTCTCCCCGCGGACCGCGATCCGCACCCTGGAGCAGGTGTGGGGCGTGGACCTGTCGGACCACGACCCCGACGGCCCGCTGCCGGCCTTCGATCCGGTGCCGCATCCGGACCCGGCGCGGGGGAGGGCGCGGGTCGCCGACCCCGGCGCGGTCGCGGAGAAGTGGCGGGCGCTGGCGCGGGCGAAGGGGCTGTCCATCCGGCAGGCCGTGATCGAGGCGACCGGCCGGCCGTCGTTCGTCGGCACTCCGGAGGCCGTCGCCGCCGGGATGGACGAGTGCGTACGGAGCGAGGCCGCCGACGGTTTCCTCCTCGTCCCGCACCTGACGCCGGGCGGGCTCGACGAGTTCGTGGCCCGGGTGGTGCCGCTGCTCCAGGAGCGGGGCGCGTTCCGCACGGAGTACGAGGGGACCACGCTCCGCTCCCACCTCGGGCTTCCCGAGCCCGTACCGCGGGGCTGAGACACCCGGGGAAGGGGCGCCGGCCGCCGTCGTGGCGGGGAGCGCAATCCGCGTCGATCCGTCCCGGGCGCGGGCAATCCGCGCCGACCGGTCGCAAAGGCAACACTCCGGCCGCCCCGCGCTCGTGCACGGAATCTTCACAAGTGTGTCGGCGGATCATTACCTGCTGGTGGCGGGCGGATCGTCGGCCGCACGGCCGAAAGGACCCCTTGCGTCACTCGGTCGTGCGGCCGAATACTCCCCCACAGCGCCTTGTCAGGGGCACGGCGTGTTCGTAATCCGAACACGTTCCTTGACACGCGCCTCACGGGCCCCACCCCACACAAGCGGGCCCCCGACTTCCCCCAGGAGGGAACGAACGTGAGGACCAAGCGCACCACCCCCCGTAGCGGCGTTGCGAGACGGACCCGGCTGATCGCCGTGGCCGCCGGATTCGTGGCCGCGGCTGCCGTCACAGTCCCCACCGCGAACGCGAGCGACGCGCAGACCTTCAGCACCACCGAGCTCAAGCAGGCCAGCTCCGCCGTACTCGAGGCCGACGTGCCGGGTACCGCCTGGGCGGTCGACGAGAAGACCGGCAAGGTCCTCCTCACCGTCGACAGCACCGTCTCCGACGCGGAGCTCGCCAAGATCCAGAAGGAGGCCGGCGACCAGGCCGGCGCCCTCGAGGTCAAGCGGACCCCGGGCGAGTTCAGCACCCTGATCCAGGGCGGCGACGCCATCTACTCCGGCAGCGGACGCTGCTCCCTCGGCTTCAACGTCCGCAGCAGCAGCGGGGTCGACTACTTCCTGACCGCCGGGCACTGCACCTCCGGCTCGGGCACCTGGTACGCCAACTCCGCCCGTACCACGGTCCTCGGCCCGGCGGCCGGCACCAGCTTCCCGGGCAACGACTACGGGATCGTCCGGTACAGCAACACGTCCATAGCCAAGCCGGGCACCGCCAACGGTGTGGACATCACGCGCGCGGCCACCCCGTCGGTGGGCACCACCGTCACCCGCGACGGTTCGACCACGGGCACCCACAGCGGCCGGGTCACCGCCCTCAACGCCACGGTCAACTACGGCAGCGGCCAGGTCGTCTCCGGCCTGATCCAGACCACGGTCTGCGCCGAGCCCGGCGACTCCGGCGGCCCGCTCTACAGCACCAGCGGCATCGCCTACGGCCTGACCTCCGGCGGCAGCGGCAACTGCTCCTCCGGCGGCACGACGTTCTTCCAGCCGGTCACCGAGGCCCTGAGCGCCTACGGCGTCAACCTCACCTGACCGGCCGGTACTTCCGGCACCACCGCACCACTGCCACTGGACTGCAGCCAGCAGCAGGCGAGCCCCCGCACGGCACGTGCCGTGCGGGGGCTCGCTCCTTCCGCGCGCCGGGACTACCGTCGAAGGGCAGGCGCGGCACGTACCTCCATCTCGAAGAACCGGGGGTCGGCATGGTCCAGGAGCTGGTGACGGCGGGGGTGGCCCTCGCGTCCGTCGGCGCGGTGTACGGGATGGCGGCGGCGCGCGTGATCAAGCAGTACGAGCGCGGGGTGGTGTTCCGGCTCGGACGGCTGCGCCCGAGGGTGCGCGGGCCCGGGCTCACCATGATCGTTCCCCTGGCCGACCGTCTGTACAAGGTCAACCTGCAGATCGTGACGCTGCCGATCCCGGCGCAGGAGGGCATCACCCGGGACAACGTCACCGTACGGGTGGACGCCGTCGTCTACTTCAAGGTGACCTCCCCGGCCGACGCGATCGTCCGGGTCGAGGACTACCGGTTCGCGGTCTCGCAGATGGCGCAGACCTCGCTGCGCTCCATCATCGGCAAGAGCGAGCTCGACGATCTGCTCTCCAACCGGGAGAAGCTCAACCAGGGTCTTGAGCTGATGATGGACAGCCCGGCCGTGGAGTGGGGCGTGACCATCGACCGCGTCGAGATCAAGGACGTGTCGCTGCCCGAGACCATGAAGCGCTCCATGGCCCGGCAGGCCGAGGCCGACCGCGAGCGGCGCGCCCGGGTCATCAACGCCGACGCCGAGCTGCAGGCGTCGAAGAAGCTCGCCGAGGCGGCCCAGCAGATGGCTCAGACCCCCTCGGCGCTCCAGCTCCGGCTGCTGCAGACGGTGGTGGCGGTCGCGGCCGAGAAGAACTCCACGCTCGTCCTGCCGTTCCCGGTGGAGCTGCTGCGCTTCCTGGAACGGGCCCAGCAGGGACCCGCGCAGGAGCAGCGCACGCCCCTCGGGACCCGTGCGGATCCGGCCGCCGAAGGGGCGCGTCCCGGACAGGACTAGGCCCCTTCCGCGCCCGCCCGCACACGAGATATTCACTGCCGCATGTGTTTGCAGTAGGGATTCGGATGCGCTGACGCCGGTCAGGGACGCTCTCACGGGGGCGTGCGCCCCCGGAGTTGTGATGATCCAGTGCGCGTCCGGAAGACGACCTTGTGTGCTCCTGCCGGCCCTGGGAATAGTGGGCGCAACGTTGGCATGGACGCGGCCTTTATCCCTGTCCGTCGTCTTCGTGCCGAACGCCTTCCGGCCGGGGAGTGGCCCCACACCCCCTCCGGCCGCCCCCCCACAGGAGGACGTGAGTTGAAGCACCGACGCATATCCGGGCGGCGTGCCGCCGTGACGGTCGCGGGCATCGCCGCACTGGTCACCACGGGAGCCACCTTCCAGACTGCGAACGCGAACGAGGCCGAGTCCACCGACGGGCCGCGGACCCTCTCGGCGCCGGCGGCCGGAAAGCTCGCCTCGACCCTCGGCCACGACCTGGGCGCCGACGCCGCGGGAACGTACTACGACGCGAAGAGCAAGCACCTCGTGGTGAACGTGCTCGACGAGACGGCCGCCGGCACCGTCCGGGAGGCCGGCGCCCGGGCGAGAGTCGTGGAGCACTCCCTCGCCGAGCTGGCGGACGCCCGTACGACGCTGAAGCGGGACGCCACCATCCCCGGCACCTCGTGGGCGACCGACCCGCGGACCAACAAGGTCGTCGTCACCGCGGACCGCACGGTCTCCACGGCCGAGTGGAACAGGCTGACCGAGGTGGTCGAGGGGCTCGGCGGCAAGGCCGAACTGCAGCGCACCAAGGGTGAGTTCAAGCCCTTCCTCGCGGGCGGTGACGCCATCAACGGCGGGGGCGGCCGCTGCTCCCTCGGCTTCAACGTGAGTGTGGGCGGCGCACCGCACTTCCTGACCGCGGGCCACTGCACCGAGGCGGGCACCAGCTGGGCCGACTCCACCGGCCAGGGGGTCGGCGCCGCCGTGGACTCCAGCTTCCCCGGGGACGACTACGCCCTGGTCGAGTACACCGCCGGCGCCGACCACCCCAGTGAGGTCAACCTCTACGACGGCTCCGCGCAGACGATCACCGGCGCGGCCGAGGCCACCGTCGGCATGGACGTGACGCGCAGCGGTTCGACGACCCAGGTGCACAGCGGCACGGTCACCGGCCTGGACGCCACCGTGAACTACGGCAGCGGCGACATCGTCAACGGCCTCATCGAGACCGACGTCTGCGCCGAGCCCGGGGACAGCGGCGGCTCCCTGTTCTCGGGGTCCAGCGCCGTCGGCCTGACCTCCGGGGGCAGCGGCAACTGCACCTCCGGCGGCACGACCTTCTTCCAGCCGGTCACCGAGGCCCTCTCGGCCTACGGCGCCTCGATCGGCTGAGCGAGGACGCCCCGGCGCGGGCCCTCACCCGGGAAGGGTGAGGGCCCGCTTTCTTTGTCGTCGATGGGGTCGAAGGGCCCCACGGTCCGGCCCGCCCGGTGTTTCCGCAGGTGGGGAAGGGTCTGAACGGCTGTCGTACGTTCGTTCGATAATGGAGGTATGGTGAGGGTGGGGAAGTTGGGAACTAGTGTTCGATGCCCTTTTGGCGGCTTCGACAGGTTCGGCAGCTTCGCCAGGAAGTACGGACACGGAGGAGTGCGGAGGTGCGTGTGCCCGGTTTCACGCATCTGCACACCGTCTCCGGGTTCTCCCTGCGGTACGGGGCCTCGCACCCGGAGCGGCTCGCCGAGCGCGCCTCCGAGCGGGGCATGGACGCCCTCGCCCTCACCGACCGGGACAGCCTCGCGGGATCGGTACGGTTCGCCAAGGCCTGCGCCCGGGCCGGCATCCGGCCGCTGTTCGGCGTGGAACTCGCGGTGGAGGAACCGCCGGCGGGGGAGCGCGGCACCGGAAGGGGGCAGGGGGCCGCGGGCGAGAAGCGTCGGACACCTGTGCGGGGCGGTGCCTTCCTCGACGAGTCGACACCCCGGGTGACCTTCCTCGCCCGGGACGGCGCGCGGGGCTGGGCCGAGCTCTGCCGCCTCGTCTCGGCGGCCCACGCGGGCGGCGAGGGCCCACCGGTGCTGCCCTGGCGGGAGTGCGCCGCCGAGGGCCTGACCGTGCTGCTCGGGCCCGGCTCCGACGTGGGCCGCGCGCTCGCCGCGGGCCGCCCCGACCGGGCCGCGCGGCTCCTCGTGCCCTGGCGGGAGGCGTACGGCGACGCCCTGCGCCTGGAAGCCGTGTGGCACGGCCGTACGGGCACCGGACCCGGCTCGCTGCGGCTGGCCGCCCGTGCCGTCGGCTTCGCCGCCGAGCAGCGGGTCCGGCCGGTGCTCGCCAACGCCGTCCGCTACGCCGACCCCGGCATGGGCCAGGTCGCCGACGTCCTGGACGCGGCCCGCCGCCTCGTGCCCGTCGACGCTAGCCGCGAGTCCGACTCCGGCGAGGCCTGGCTCAAGGACGCGAGCGCGATGCTCGCCGTCGCCGAGCGGGTCGTCGAGGCCGCGGGGTTCCGCCGCGAGACCGCGTACCGGCTCCTCGAACAGACGCAGGCCACGGCCGCCGAGTGCCTGGTCGACCCGGAGGACGACCTCGGCATGGGCAGCGTGCACTTCCCCGAGCCGCACCTGGTCGGCGCGGGCGGGCGCACCGCACAGCGCGTCCTCGCCTCGCGCGCCGCGGCGGGCATGGTGCTGCGCGGGTACGACGGGCGGCGCGACTACTGGGAGCGGATGCACGACGAGCTGGACGTCATCGCCCACCACGGCTTCGCCTCCTACTTCCTCACCGTCGCCCAGGTCGTCGACGACGTCAGGGGCATGGACGTCCGGGTGGCCGCGCGGGGCTCGGGCGCCGGTTCCCTGGTCAACCACCTCCTCGGCATCGCCCACGCCGACCCCGTCGCGCACGGGCTGCTGATGGAGCGCTTCCTGTCCAAGCGGCGCCCGGTGCTGCCCGACATCGACATCGACGTGGAGTCCGCGCGCCGCCTCGACGTGTACCGCGCGATCATCGACCGCTTCGGCACCGAACGGGTCGCGACCGTCTCGATGCCGGAGACCTACCGCGTCCGGCACGCCGTCCGCGACGTCGGCGCCGCCCTCGGCATGGACCCGGCCGAGATCGACCACATCGCCAAGTCCTTCCCGCACATCCGGGCGAAGGACGCGCGCGCGGCGCTGGAGGAGTTGCCGGAGCTGAAGAAGCTGGCGGGCGACAAGGACAAGTACGGCCGGATGTGGGACCTGGTCGAGGCGCTCGACGCCCTCCCGCGCGGCATCGCCATGCACCCGTGCGGGGTGCTGCTCTCCGACGCCTCCCTGCTCGCCCGTACGCCGGTGGTGCCGAGCGGCGGCGAGGGCTTCCCCATGTCGCAGTTCGACAAGGAGGACGTCGAGGACCTCGGGCTGCTCAAGCTGGACGTGCTGGGCGTGCGGATGCAGTCCGCGATGGCGCACGCGGTGGAGGAGGTCGAACGGGCCACGGGCACCCGCCCCGACCTGGACGCCCTCGACATCGACGCGGGCGACCCGAAGACGTACGAGCTCATCCGCACCGCCGAGACACTGGGCTGCTTCCAGATCGAGTCGCCGGGACAGCGGGACCTGGTCGGGCGGCTGCAGCCGTCGTCCTTCCACGACCTGGTGGTCGACATCTCCCTGTTCCGGCCCGGCCCGGTGGCCGCCGACATGGTGCGGCCGTTCATCGAGGCCCGGCACGGACGGGCGCCGGCCCGCTACCCGCACCCGGACCTGGAGGAACACCTCAAGGACACGTACGGGGTGGTGGTCTTCCACGAGCAGATCATCCACATCGTGGACGTGATGACCGGCTGCGGGCGGGGCGAGGCGGACCGGGTGCGGCGTGGGCTGTCGGACCCCGACGCGCAGGGGCGGATCCGGGTCTGGTTCGCGCAGCACGCGGCGGCCCGGGGGTACGGCGCGGAGACGATCGCCCGGACCTGGGAGATCGTCGAGGCGTTCGGCAGTTACGGCTTCTGCAAGGCGCACGCGGTCGCCTTCGCGGTGCCGACCTACCAGTCGGCGTGGCTGAAGGCGCACCATCCGGCCGCGTTCTACGCGGGGCTGCTCACCCACGACCCCGGGATGTACCCGAAGCGGCTGCTGCTGGCGGACGCGCGGCGGCGCGGGGTGCCGATCCTGCCGCTGGACGTGAACCGGTCGGGGGTCACACACCGTATCGAACTGGTGTCTGAATCAAGATCGGGAGAGACAGGAGAGACAGGAGAGACAGAAGAGACAGGGCGGCCGGAGGCGTGGGGCGTCCGGCTGGCCCTCTCCGACGTGCACGGCATCAACGAGGCCGAGGCGGCCCGGATCGCGGACGGGCAGCCCTACGCCTCGCTGGTCGACTTCTGGGAGCGGGCCCGGCCCAGCCGCCCGCTGGCCGGACGGCTCGCCCAGGTCGGCGCGCTGGACGCGTTCGGCGCCAACCGCCGCGACCTGCAGCTGCACCTGACCGAGCTGCACCGGGGCGCGCGGGGCGGCGGCGGGCCGGGCGCGGGAGGGGAGCAGCTGCCCCTCTCCGGAGGCCGGGGCACCGCGTCCGCCGGACTGCCGGACCTCGGCCCGTCGGAGCGGCTCAGCGCCGAGCTGGGCGTGCTCTCCATGGACGCCTCGCACAACCTGATGGACGACTACAAAGAGTTCCTCGACGAGCTCGGGGTGCTGTCCGCGCGCCGGCTGCGCGAGGCGCGCAACGGGGAGACGGTCCTGGTCGCGGGCGCCAAGGCGGCGACCCAGACCCCGCCGCTCCGCTCCGGCAAGCGCGTCGTCTTCACCACCCTGGACGACGGTACGGGCCTGGTCGACCTCGCCTTCTTCGAGGACTCCCACGCGGCCTGCGCCCACACCGTCTTCCACTCCTGGCTGCTGCTGGTGCGCGGAACCGTGCAGCGGCGGGCACCGCGCAGCTTCAGTGTGGTGGGGGCGATGGCCTGGAACCTCGCCGAACTCGTCGAACTGCGCCGCACGGGCGGTGTGGAGGCGGTCGCGGCCCGGCTGGCGCAGAGCACGAACATCCGGGAGGAGCCGGGCGGAGCCCCGGACGGCGACAGCGCGCACCGGGCCCGGCTCGCCGGGTCGGACGGCCTGCCCGCGCCGACCGGTTCCGCGGCGCAGGACCCGATGGAGCCGGCCGTCCGCTCCCGCAGCATCCGCATGTCCAACGGGTACGAGATGCATCCGTGGGCGGATCTGAAGCCCACGGGCGAGGAACAGGGGAAGGTGCGGAAGCTGTGGCACCGGAGCCCGGGCAGCGCGGGCTGACCGTCCCCGGGCGTGCCGGTGCGGCCCGCCCGGGGGACGAGCCGCGCCGGGGCCGTCCGGCCTGAGCCGCCGG
>NZ_JAVRHI010000064.1:0-6641 GCF_034105845.1 Streptomyces sp. CRN 30
CGATCAGCTGCTCGGCGGTGCTGCCGGTCCCGGCGACGGTGCCGCCCGCGCGGCGGAGCGCGGCGAGCCCGCCGGGGTGGGTGCGGTCCGGGCTGAGCAGGACCGCGGTGACCCCCGCACCGCGCCGGGCCAGGCGGGCCCCGGCGTACAGCGCGTCGCCCCCGTTGTCCCCGCTGCCGACCAGCAGCACGACCCGGCTGCCGTAGACCCGGCCGAGCAGGTCCGCGCAGGCAGCGGCGAGGCCGGCGGCGGCGCGTTGCATGAGGGCGCCGTCGGGGAGACGGGCCATGAGGTCGCGTTCGGCGGCTCGGACGGTGTCGGCGGTGTACGCGGTACGCATGCTGTCGAGTGTCCCCCGATACCGGCCGGTGGTGCAGCGGGGACCCGGCCGACTACCCCTCGGCGATCACGACCGCCGACGCCACGCCCGCGTCGTGGCTCAGCGAGACGTGCCAGGAGGTGACGCCCAGTTCGGCGGCGCGGGCGGCCACCGTCCCGGTCACCCGCAGCCGTGGCCGCCCGCTGTCCTCGACGTAGACCTCGGCGTCGGTCCAGTGCAGGCCCGCCGGGGCGCCGAGGGCCTTGGCGAGGGCCTCCTTCGCGGCGAAGCGGGCGGCGAGGGAGGCGGTGCCGCGGCGTTCCCCGCTGGGCAGCAGCAGCTCCTCCTCGCGGAACAGCCGCTGCGCCAGCGAGGGCGTGCGCTCCAGTGACGCGCCGAACCGTTGGATCTCGGCTACGTCGATGCCGACCCCGATGATGCTCATGGGGGCAGCCTATGGGCTGGTCACTCCTGGCCGGGTTCGCCGGCGGGAGCGCCCTGCTCCTCGTCGAACAGGTCCTCCGCGCGCTCGACTGTCCCGGCCCGGTCGAGCCAGTCGTCCATGCGGGCGAGGTCGGCGCAGGTGGTGATGCGCTCGCGGGTGTCGTCGGAGACGGGGAGGCCGCGCAGTTCCAGGATGCGCAGGACACCCTTGGCCTGGCCCTTGGCCTGGCCGTCCAGGTGCGTCTCCTCGAAGATCGTGCCCCTGCCAGGGAAGTAAGTGACGACCATCTTTTCCAGCTCTCTCCATGTCTCGCGGGCCGGAGTGTTCTCCAGGCCGATCTCTACCCATTCCGACCAGTACCTGGCCGTGGCTTCGTCGAATGACCGCATCCCGCGGGCGAGCAATTCCAGTATGGCGGCGATGTCCTGGCTCTCGCTGTGTACGACAGCGCTGAGCGTCGCCAGAGCCGGTTGCCGTGCCACCTCCGCCTCATCGGTGATCCGCGGGACGGTGTCCGGCCCCAGCACAAAGGGGCGGGTGACCTGGGTTGCCCACGGCCCGACGCGGCATTCGAAGGGCCCGGCCGCCCAGGTGGCGGTGGGCCGGTTGCGGCAGACGGCGACGAGCAGCACGGGTAGGTCGAACTTGGCGCACAGGTAGCTCACGTAGTACGCCCAGGACGCACCTTTGTCCGGGGCCCGCTTGGTCTGGGCCTCGATGGCGAGCAGGAAACCGCCGCCCTCAGAGGGCTCCACCTTCAGCACCGTGTCGACGCGGCGTTCCAGCGGTCTGATCTCGGTCGCGTCAGGGGTGATGGCTTCGACGATTGCCTTCAGGGGCGGCGGCAGCCCCAGCGCCTCGAAGACCGGAGCGAGGACCTCTGGGTGGTCCTGGAAGATCCGGTGAGAGGCCTCGTGGGTGGATGTGACCATGTGGGCAACCTTCTGGGACCGTGGGGGCGGTCGTACCGGCAATCGAGGGCTCTTCACTCGTTCGAGGGGCGGAGAAACGATCACGCCGCTCCGGTCAGCTCGCACCACACGTACTTGCCCCGGTTGCCGTTCCTGGTCAGTGGTTGTCATCCCCAGAGGTCGGCGCACGCCTGGACGAGTGCCAGTCCGCGGCCGTCCTCCAGCTCGGTTGCCTGCTCAGGCGGCGGTGACGGCTCGGGCGGCCGGGGGTCGGCGTCCCACGCTCCGATGCGCAGTACGCCCGCCGACCAGCGCACTCGGAGGGTGGCGGGGCCCTTGGTGTGGCGTACGGCGTTGGTGATCAGTTCCGTGGCCAGGAGTTCGGCGACATCGGTGAGGTGGGTCAGGCCGTGCAGGGTGAGGATGAGGCGGAGGGTGCGGCGGCTGATCGTGACGGCGAGGGGGTCGTTGGGGATGTGGAGGGAGTACTCCCAGTGATCGTGTCCGGGCATGCGGCAGCTCCGTTTGTGTGAGTGAAGGGAGTTGCGGTGGGCGGGCGGTGGCATTGCCGCAGCCGTCGTGGCAGGACGGAGTGGTGCGCTTCCGGGGTCCCGGGGTTCCGCTGTGTGTGCATCGCGTCACTGAACGTAGGGCATAGAGTTATGACGTGCCAAGCCGATCACGTAACCCGCCACTCGAACGAGTAGCTGCGTGGTGGCTGTTGAGGCGAGGAGGGTGCCATGCCGCCAAGACGGCAGCCCACAGCGCGCCAGGTGCGCCTGGGTGTGGAACTACGAAAGCTGCGTGAGGCGGCCGGGCTCAAGGCGACCGAAGCGGCGAGTCTCCTTGGGGTGAACTCCGTTCAGATGAGCCAGATTGAGTCGGGGATCGCTGGGGTGAGCGAGGATCGCGTGCGTCGCCTCGCTGCTCATTACGCGTGCCCGGAGGAGGAGTTGGTATCGGCACTGGTGCGTATGGCGACCGACCGGACGCGTGGCTGGTGGGAGGAGTTCCGGGGGCACCTGCCTACGGCGTATCTCGATCTGGCTGAGCTGGAGCACCATGCCTGTTACCGGCGGGACGTGGACTTTCTGCACGTCCCGGGCCTCCTGCAGACCGAGGCTTATGCGCGGGCGCTCTTCTCCTACGTGAACCCGGAGTTCCCCGCGGGCGACGTGGAGCAGCGGGTGGCGCACCGGATGCAGCGGAAGGTCATCTTCGAGCGCCCCAACGCCATCCCGTACGAGGCAGTGGTTCATGAGGCAGCGCTGCGAATCAGGGTCGGGGACAGCGGCGCCGTACGCGCCCAACTCGCCCGGCTTCTGGAATTCTCCGAAGCCGACCATGTCACCGTGCGCGTCATCCCCTTCTACCTGGAGAATTTCGGCGGGGCAGGGAGCGCCATGGTCTACGCAGGCGGATCCGTTCCGAAGCTGGACACTGTGGTGCGTGATGGGCCGCACGGCACCGTCTTCGTCGATGCCGAAGCACAACTAGGCCGTTTTCAGAGGCTTTTCCGTAGAGTAAGAGACGTGTCACTCGGACCCGGGCGCTCGCGTGACTTCATCCACAACATGGCAACAGAGCTGTGAGGCTCAACATGATCACTCCAGGTACCTGGAAAAAGTCGTCCTTCTCCGGCGGTGGCGAGGGCAACGCCTGCGTCGAAGTTGCCCACCACCACTCCCACATAGCCATCCGCGACTCGAAAGCCCCGGCCAGGATCCCCCTCAAGGTCCCGGCCGGAGCCTTCACCGCCTTCGTCGACGGGCTGAAAGCCGCTTCGCTCAGCCCAGCTTCCTGAGCTGGGTGTCCAGGACGGCCGTCGGGAACTCGAAGTCCTCACCGGTGACGGCGGACGCGAGGTTCATGGCGCCCACGGCGACGACCGTGGCGCCCTTGCGGGCCACGACCGCCTTGAAGGGCATCTCCTCGCCCTCGGCCGTCATCGTCAGGTTCATCGCGACGGCCTCGTCCGCGCCCGCCGGTGCCTCGGTCGGCGCCACCTTCGTGATCTCGGTCTTCTCGCCGGCCGCGGTGTACGTGAAGCCGCCGGCGCACTTCTCCAGGGCCGCCTCGGTGTCCGCCACGACCTTCTCGGCGCCACCGTCCTCGTAGGTGGCGAGCGTCAGGAAGACCTTCTCCACGTCGAGGGAGGCGAGCATCGCGTCCTCGGACATGGCGTCGGCGTCGGACGGCTCCTCGGCCTCCTCCGTCCACATCCGTTTCACCTCCGCCGCCGGCTCACCCTGGGCGGCGCCGGCCGCGACGAGGGCGAGCGAGGCGCAGGCCGCGTCCTCCGCCTCGACCTGGTCCGCCGTGACGTCGTCCTCGCTGCCGTCGATCTCGGTGTCGACCTCGCCGCCCTCGACGTCACCCTGGGCCAGCGCGGCCTTCTCCAGGTCAGCGGCGCTCAGCGCCTCGGCGGCGGGTGCGGCGGAGGCCGACGCGGAGGCGTCGGCCTTGGTGTCGGCGCCCTTGTCGCCCTCGTCGGAGGAGCCGCCGCAGGCGGTGGTGAGGAGGGCGAGGGTGGTGGCGGAGGCGGCGAGGCCGAGCCGGCGTACGGCGCTGGATCTCAAGTCAGTGGTTCTTTCTCTGCACAACCGTGGTGAATCCGCGGTGTTTTACGCGCACTTTACTCACAGCCGCCGCGCAGATGATCACCATTTTCCGGCCGGTATCCGACCGTGATCGAGGATTGGCCGACTGGTCACTCCACCGTCACCGATTTCGCCAGGTTCCGCGGCTGGTCCACCTCGTTGCCCCGCGCCGTCGCCAGCTCGCACGCGAACACCTGCAACGGCACCGTAGCCACCAGCGGCTGGAGCAGCGTCGGCGTCACCGGGATGCGGATCAGGTGGTCGGCGTACGGGACGACCGCCTCGTCGCCCTCCTCCGCGATGACGATCGTGCGGGCGCCCCGCGCGCGGATCTCCTGGATGTTGGAGACGATCTTGTCGTGCAGGACCGAGCGGCCGCGCGGCGAGGGGACGACCACCACCACCGGCAGGTCCTCCTCGATCAGCGCGATCGGCCCGTGCTTCAGCTCGCCCGCAGCGAAGCCCTCGGCGTGCATGTAGGCCAGTTCCTTGAGCTTCAGGGCGCCTTCCAGGGCCACGGGGTAGCCCACGTGGCGGCCGAGGAACAGCACCGTGTCCTGGTCCGCGAGGGTGCGCGCCAGTTCCCGTACCGGTTCCATCGTCTCCAGGACCGTCTCCACGGCGCCCGCGATGTGCGAGAGGTCCCGGACGACCGCCTGGATCTCGTCGCCCCACTTGGTGCCGCGGACCTGGCCCAGGTAGAGCGCCACCAGGTAGCACGCCACCAACTGCGTCAGGAACGCCTTCGTGGACGCGACCGCGACCTCGGGGCCCGCGTGCGTGTAGAGCACCGCGTCCGACTCGCGCGGGATCGTCGAGCCGTTGGTGTTGCAGATCGCCAGTACCTTGGAGCCCTGCTCGCGCGCGTGCCGCAGCGCCATCAGCGTGTCCATGGTCTCGCCGGACTGCGAGATCGCGACGACCAGGGTGCGCGGGTCCAGGATCGGGTCCCGGTAGCGGAACTCGCTCGCCAGTTCCACCTCGCACGGGATGCGGGCCCAGTGCTCGATGGCGTACTTGGCGATGAGGCCCGCGTGGAAGGCCGTACCGCAGGCGACGATGACCACCTTGTCCGTCTCGCGCAGCTCGGCGGTGCTCATCCGGACCTCGTCCAGCGAGAGCGAGCCGGCCGCGTCGATGCGGCCCAGCAACGTGTCGGCGACCGCCTTGGGCTGCTCGGCGATCTCCTTGAGCATGAAGTAGTCGTAGCCCCCCTTCTCGGCCGCCGAGGCGTCCCAGCCCACGTGGTACGCGCGGACGTCGCCGCCGGCGGGCCGGCCGTCGAAGTCCGTGATCGTGACGGCGTCCCGGCGCACCTCCACCACCTGGTCCTGGCCCAGCTCGACCGCCGACCGCGTATGGGCGATGAACGCGGCGACGTCCGAGGCGAGGAAGGCCTCGCCCTCGCCGACGCCCACCACGAGCGGTGAGTTGCGCCGGGCCCCGACCACCACGTCCGGTTCGTCCGCGACCACCGCGACCAGCGTGAACGCGCCCTCCAGGCGGCCGCTCACCAGCCGCATCGCCTCCGCGAGGTCGGCGCTCGCCGAGAACTCCTCGGCCAGCAGGTGCGCGACCACCTCCGTGTCCGTCTCGGAGACCAGGCCGTGCCCCCGCTCGGCCAGCTCGGCCCGCAGCGCGGCGAAGTTCTCGATGATCCCGTTGTGGACGACGGCCACGCGTCCGGCGCCGTCGAGGTGCGGGTGGGCGTTCACGTCGGTGGGGGCGCCGTGGGTGGCCCAGCGGGTGTGGCCGATGCCCGTGCCGCCGGCCGGCAGCGGGCGGACGCTCAGCTCCTTCTCCAGGTTGACCAGTTTCCCGGCCCGCTTGGCGGCGGCCAGGCCCCCGTCGGCGAGTACGGCGACGCCCGCGGAGTCGTATCCCCGGTATTCCAGCCGCTTCAGTCCGGCGAGGACGACGTCCAGCGCGGACCGCCCGCCCACGTACCCCACGATTCCGCACATACCAGCCCCTTCGGCCTGCCGGACGGCTGCTCCACGCAGCCTCGCGCGCGTCCTTCGTGACGATATGTTCCCAGTTGCCGGGGAGTTCGCCCACCCGGTGCGGGCTCGCGGCCGGATCGGGTGACCGAGGGGCTGCCGGATCGGGTGACCGAGGGGCTGTCGTACCCCTCTGAGACACTGAGCGCGATGACTGGGACACCTGAACCGCCGACCGCGCCCCTGCGGGCCCGCGCCGAGATCGACCTCGCCGCCCTGCGGGCCAATGTGCGCGCCCTGCGCGCGCACGCGCCGGACGCGCAGCTCATGGCCGTCGTCAAGTCCGACGCGTACGGGCACGGGGCGGTGCCGTGCGCCCGCGCGGCCCTGGCGGCGGGCGCCACCTGGCTGGGCACGGCCACGCCC